>JACCQV010000342.1 GCA_013813945.1 Deltaproteobacteria bacterium
GTCGGCAAGACCGCGATCGTCGAGGGGCTCGCGCTACGGATCGCGATGGGTGACGTGCCCGAGAGCATCCGGCCACGTCGCGTACTCGCGCTCGACCTGGCCCAGATGCTCGCGGGCTCACGATTCCGCGGCGACTTCGAGGAGCGGCTGAAGGGCGTCATTGCCGGCGTGATGGCTTCTCCGCACGTGATCCTCTTCATCGACGAGCTCCACACGATCGAGGGCTCGGGGGCTGGTGAGGGCGCGCTCGACGCCGGCAACATGCTGAAGCCCGTGCTCGCGCGCGGCGAGCTCACGTGCATCGGCGCGACGACGACCGCGGAGTACGAGCTGCACCTGATGAAGGACAAGGCGCTCGCTCGCCGGTTCCAGCCGGTGCGCGTCAACGAGCCGTCGATCGATGACGCCGTCGTGATCCTGCGCGGGATCAAGGATCGCTACGAAGCGCATCACCGGATCCGGATCTCGGATGCAGCGGTCGTCGCCGCCGTCGAGATGTCGGTCCGTCACATCAAGGATCGGTATCTGCCCGACAAGGCGATCGACTTGATCGACGAAGCAGCCAGCCAGCTCAAGCTCGAGGCAGAGAGCGTGCCCACCGATGTCTCGACCGCAGAGCAGTCGCTCGTGCGCCTCGAGATCGAGTATCGCGCGCTGCAGACCGAGGAGGGCCCGGCCGCGAAGCACCGCCGCGACTGGCTCGAGATCGAGCTGGCGAGTGTTGGCGAGAAGACAGCCGCGCTGCGTGCGCGCTGGGACGCGCAGAAACAGATGGTCGCCAGCATCCGCGAGCTGATTCACAGGGAGGAGACCCTGCGCACCGAAGAGGAGCACGCTCGCCGGACGAACCAGCTGAGCCGCGCCGCCGAGATCGCGTACCGCGCGTTACCGGAGGTCAGCCGGCTGATCGAAGAGCTCGAGATTCAGCTCGTCGCCACACAGACTCCGGGCCTGCGGCTGCGCGACACGGTGACCCGGCGCGACATCGCGGAGATCACCGCGAGCTGGACGGGCGTCCCGCTGCGCGACCTGATCTCCGACGACGACTAGGTCAACAGCAGCGGCGCGCCGGTCTTGTAGCGAACGACGGCGAACGTGCTGCGGTACGCGACGAACAGCGAGTCCTCGAGAACGTAGAGGCCCATCGCCGTCTGGGTGGTCACCGCGTACGCCTCGTGATCGACGAGGAACACGCCGCGCACCGCATTCCATGGCTCGAGCACGCCCGGGGCGTACGGGCGCGCGCGACTCGTATCGATCATCTGGATGAGCTCGTGCCAGCTCGCCTTGTCCTGCTTCGGCGCGATTGATATGAACAAGGCGGTCGCTCGCTCGCGCTTCTCTTCCTTGACGAAGCGATCGATGAACGGCTGGATCGCCGTCTCGAGGCCGACGTCGGTCGCGAGGGTAGGGCTGGGGTCGAATCGCTGCTGCTTGTTCGGCATGTCAGGTCCCGCACTTGTCCGCGGCAGCCAGGCTCCGCGATTTGAGGATGCACGCTCGCGCGGCGCTGGACCAGTCATCCTTTGCGCAAGCAGACAGGATCTGCTCGAGAGCTGCCGGGAGCTCCGCCTCGAGACTCGCGCGCAGGGCCTCGAGGTCTTCCATCGACATCGACTTCGCGCGGGACTGAGCTTCCTCGCCGATCAGCTCGGCCACCTTCTCGGCGATCTGCTCGCACGGGATGCCCAGCGCGGGCTTCGTCGGCTCGGGCTCGGGCGGTTGCGGCGTCTCGGTCGTGGTATCGGGCCCGGTCGGCGTGTCGCCCCACGGATCGCTGCCCGAGGATTGCGGCGCCTCCGCCGCGGGGACGCTCGGCTTGTAGTCGACGTTGGTCGCCGCTGCATTCGTCATGTGCGGCTGTAGAAGCTTCTCCCACGCCTTGTTGATCTTCCTGTACTCCTCGGGACAACGCTGTGCGCGGTCCTTCGGCAGATTGCCGGACGTCACGAACTCGCCGTACTTCTCCGGCGCCGATCCGTAGATCAGGCAAAGGATGTTGTAGAAGCGCTGGCCGTCGAATGCGTGCTCGTTCCAGAACGGAGTCTTGTTGCCGCTCTGCTTCGATTGCAGCTGGAACCAGTACGCACCCGAGAGCGCCATCGCCACGCCGGGGTCACCGCCCGCGATCAAGATCAGCGTCGCGAGCTGATCCACGGAGTCTTCTTCGCGCCCGACCGCTGGCAGATCGAGGATGTGGATGAGGCCGTGGCCGGCCTCGTGGAAGAACGCGAACATCACGGCGCCCATCACCGCGTTTCCGAGCTCGTCGTCGTTCTTCGCTGTGGGCTTGAACATGCCGAGGAAGTAGTCGAGTAGCTCGTAGCAGACGATGATCCGCTTGGTGTTGGGATCGTAGAACGCGTTGACAGTGCCGCAGTCGACGGTCTGGATCTCCACCGTCGACGGCACACGGACCGTCTTGTTGAGACCCTCCGCGACGTTCTCGAAGACTCGGTTCTGCACGAAGATCTGGCGATAGCCCTCGTGCGACGGATCCTGCGAGGGGTTGTACGTGACGCGGAACCCGTTCGAGGTGTCGACATTGGCGAACCCCTTGATCGCGAGCGTGTCGGGGGTGGGCTGCGCGATCGCCTTGATCGTCGCGGCCTGCTCGGTCTTGTCCCGGGCCTGGAGTGCGCCGGCGGGCACCGTCGTGGACGCGCTGAGCTTCGCGAGCTCGTCACCCGTGCGTGCACCGTGCGCGGTATCTGCCTTCGCGGGTGGACTGTTCCACGGGTCGTACGCGCCACGGGCGGCACTTCCCGCGCCGCCCGTCGCAGCGACCGCGACAGCGTCGTCCTTCTTCTTGCAACTCGCGCACAGCAGCAGCGCGATCACAGACCACGTTCGGATCGTCATTCGAGCGACGATACCAGAGCGCTTCAGTATTCGTCGTGATCGACGACGGTCAGCGTTCCACCGCCGGCGGCGGCGAGGGCAGCCTGCGCTTGCTCGGCTGTCGTGACCGCGACCGTGACCGCGTCGTCGGGCCGGAGCTGGCGCTTGCACGCGGCTCGAACGTCTTCCGCGGCGAGGGCGCCGAGCTCCTCGGGCAGCTTCGCGGTGTAGCCCGGCGGCAGATCAAACACGGCGTCGCGCACGGCGAGCTGCATGCGCTGGCGCGCGGTCGCGACGTGGAACGGCATCGCACCGACGAGGTAGCTGCGTGCGAAGTCGACCTCATCATCGCTCGGACCCTTCGCCGCATACTCGGCGAACAGCTCGAGCGTCAGTGCCACCGCGGGCCCGGCGACATCGATGCCGGCAGCCATCCAGATCTCGAACCAGTGGCGCAGCCGCGAGCGTCGCAGCGCACAGCCTGCACCGTAGCTCCAGCCGCGCTTGACGCGAATCTCTTGCATCAGCCGCGAGCTGAACATCCCGCCGAACACTGCCTCGGCGATCGCGAGCGCCGCGGTATCAGGGTCGCCATAGCGCACGCTGAGGTGACCGACACGGAGCTGCGCCTGCGTACGATCCGGTTTATCGACGAGGATCGTGCGGCGGCCACGCGCTGGCGCCTCTGGAAGACCAGCCGTGACCTCGGCCTCGAGTGCGGCGCGGCCCGTTGCGGGCAGCCGCTCCGTCAGCCGGGTGACCACACGCGCTGCGGTCGCTTCGTCGATGTCACCCGCGAGACCGATCACGAGGTTGTCCGCCGTGACCTCGCGACGCCACGTGTCGACGGCGCTCATCCGATCGATTCGCAAGAGCGACGCCTCGGTGCCCAGCGACGTCCGCCCGTACGAGTGGCCGGGGCTGCATACCCAGTCGAACCACCGCGTCGCGAGCGCGCTGTCGTCATCGCGAATCTCGTCGAGAACCTGCGGAGTCTCGCGCAACAGGCGTGCGTGCTCGTCCTCGGCAAACCGTGGCTCGGCGAGCATGTCCGCGGCCAAGTCGATCACGCTATCGAGGTGGCGCGAGAGCGCGAGACCCGAGACCGAGACCGCATCGCGCGACACGCCGACATCGAGCGCCGCGCCGAGGTTGTCGAGAGTCTCGTCCAGCTCCGCCCGGTCGCGACGGCTGGTGCCGCGCCGTGCGAGCAGCGCGGCATGACGATGCAGCCCTTCCACCCCGCGCGGATCAGAGGATGCGCCGCCGCGGATCGCGACATCGAACCAGACAAGCGGGGTGTCCTGTGATGCCTCGACGACCACGACGGGACCAGCAGGCTTGGCGGCGCCTTTGCTCATGCGTCGTCCTCGGCGTCATCGGTCTCCGGCTCGGCGATCACGACCGTTCGCCGGTTTGCGGTCAGATAGGTCCGGACCACGCGAGCGACATCCTCGGCGGTGACCTGTGCGAGACGTTCCGCCAGCGAGTTGACCTTGCGGAAATCGCCCAGGGCGGCCTCGTAGTGGCCGAGTGCCTCGGCCTTACCATCGACATCGACGAGCGATGTCCAGAAGTCCGTCTCGGCGATGGCCTTTGCCTTCTCGACCTCGGCCGTCGTCGGCGGCTTCTCGGCCATCAGCGCCAGCTCCTCATCGATGACGCCGAGGATTTCGTCCGCGGTGTGACCGCGCGCTGCGGTGACTGCGAGTCGGAGCAGCGATGGATCGCGGAACGGCGTCAGCTGCGCATCGACCGACGATGCGGCCTCGCGCTCGATGACGAGGCGGCGGTAGAGGCGGGCAGACGGGCAGCCGGCGAGCAGCGTCGCGACGATCTCGAGGACGGCCCAGTCCGGATCATCCTGGCCCGGAGCCTTGTAACCGACGAGCAGGCGGTCGGTCGCGATCGGCTTGGGTGCGCGTACGACTCGCTCCTTGACCTGCGCAGGCTCGAGCGCCTGCGACGGCTCCGGCAGCTGTGCCGGAGGAATCGCGCCGTAATGGGTCGCGATCAGATCGAGGAGTGCGGGCTCGTCAAAGTCGCCGACGCACACGATGGTTGCGTTATTCGGCGCGTACCACGTTCGGTAGAACGCGCGGATGTCGGGAAGCGACAGCGCACGGATGTCTTCCATCCAGCCGATCGTCGGCCAGCGGTACGGATGCACCGTGAAGGCGTGCGCCATCAGCTGCTCGTCGAGCCAGCCGTCGACGTCGTCCTCGACCCGTTCGCGGCGCTCGTTGGTGACGACGTCGCGCTCGGACTCGACCGGCCCGGACTCGAGCACGAGGTGCTGCATGCGCTCGGCCTCGAGGCGAACGCCGAGCGCGAGGTCACGCGCGGGCAGGCTGAGACGGTAATACGTCCAGTCGACCCAGGTCGCGGCGTTGGACTCGCCGCCCGTCCGCTCGACGAGGCGATCGAACTCGCCGGGCGGCATGCTCTCCGTCTGTCCGAACATCAGGTGCTCGAACAGATGCGCCATTCCCGTTGCGCCTGGGCGCTCATGACGCGACCCGACACGGAACCAGGTCTGCAGCGCGACGATCGGTGCGCGACGATCGACGGCGGAGATCAGCGTCAGTCCATTTCCGAGGCGATAGCGCCGTGCGGTGGTCCCGCGGCCGGCCGGTGCTTCGGCCTCGAGCTGCCAGGACATCGTCATTGATCTGTTGATACCACGCATCGGCGGCACGAAAACCCACCGTCGAGAACAGGATCCGACGTCCGGACCTCGACGAGATTTGCGGATTCGTCGCGCTTGCTTCTCAGCCGAAACTCGGCTCGATCGAGAGGTCCGCGATCTGCGAGAGCTCGCGCAATGCAGGCTGCGCACGGAACAGCTCGGCCGGCGCGCGCATGCCACTCGGGCCCGCGGTGCGGGTCGCGAGCTGGCCCGCAGTCCATGCCGCGATCGCCGCGGTAGTGCGATAGAGATCGCGGCCTCGAATCACGATCTGCGCCGCGGCAAACCCGCGACGGACCTGCGCGATCACGGCGAACTGTGTACGTGCGTAGTCGGTGTCGGGCGCGGCGTACGGTGCGAGCAGCTCGCCCGCAGCGCGCGGTACGAACGGCAGCGCACGCGCGAGCAGCCGGAGCGCGGCCTGGGTGCCCGTCTTGCGCGTCGTCGACAAGAACGTCGCGACATAGGTCGCCGCGATGTGGCGTGGGATCGTGACGACGTCGCCGGCGGCGAAGCCGTGCGCATCGCGTTCGCCGCCGAGCGCTGGACCGGCATTGACGCGACGGCGCTCGCCAGCTCGTCCGGCTTCCCAGCGGTCGCGCCGCCAGACCAGTGGCTTGCCGAACGCCGCACCGAACAGCGCGCGTTGGCTCCCGGCCGACAGCGCGAGATCATCGAACACGTAGCTGACGATCACCTCGTCGAGCGGGCGATCCTCCGCGAGCCGCGGTGCTGGCTCCGTGCGCACGAGCGGTCCATCATCGGTCACACCGCACAGGTGCGCCGTGGCCCACGCCGCTGCCAGGTCCCCGAGCGTGCAATCGACACCGGCCCCGGGGAGGGCGACCAGGCCTGCGCGCCGCGCAGTCGATTCGTGGCGCTCGTACAGCGCCTGCAGCGCGCCTTGCTCGCCGCCGACATCGACGTAGTGTGCGCCCGCGATCAGCGCCGCCTCGAGCACGGGTGCCGCGCAGTCGCGCAACGGTCCGGTCGCATTGATGATGACGCGTGCGCCCGCGAACGCCGCTGCGAGGGTCGCCGGATCACGCGCATCCGCGACGTGCGTGTACGTCACGGGCATCTCGGCCGCGACCTCCGCGAGCGCGGCTTCCCGGCGTCCCGCGATCTCGAACGGCACGCCCACTGCGGCGAGCTCGCGGCAGACCCTGCGCCCGACGAGACCGGAGGCGCCGAACACGAGGATGGCAGCGTCAGGGGAAGGCATAGCGAAACCCCAGACGCATCGCATGTTGGACCCGGCTGTAGTCACCAGCCGCGGTCGGGATGGCGTAGCCGTTACGCGTCGCCTCGCAGGCCCGCGACGTGTAGTCGAGCGTGTCGAGACACTCGAGTCGGTAGCGCGGATCGTAGTCGCTGTTCTCGACGGTGACTCCGGGCGAGAGCCCGACTCCATACGACAGCTGCATGACCCACGCACCGAGGCGAAGCTGCGCGCCGAGATCGATCGTCAGCGTCGGTGGTCCAATCGTCACCGGAGACGTGCGTTCCGTCGACACCGACGCGGTCTCGAAGCCGAGGCGCGCCCCGAATCGCAGGGGCTTGCCCTTGTCGATCTGCTCGACGCCGCCCCACAGCGCCACCGAGTCCTTGAGGCCCCGCGGGCGCAACGTCCACTCGGGGATTTCATGGGTGCGGAACGTGCTGCCGTACCCGCGGACGTCGTACGCCTGCATGCGCGAGAGATCCTCCCAGCGTGCTCCGACGTGGAGCTCGAGCTCTTCCGGCAGCCGTGCGCGAACCTCCGCATCGACACTCGCGGGGTACGCGACGTACACCGTTGCGCCTCCGTGGACGATGCCTCCACCGTCGCGCGGCGCGCGGGTCACATCCATCGTGCCATCGAGGGTCGTCTGGATGTTGAAGCCCGGTGGCGTGTGGTACGCGATGCCGATCCAGACGTCGGGATAGACGGAGAACACCGTCCCGAGGTGAACCTTTAGGTTCGAGGTCGCAAACAACGGAGACGCGACGTCGACATCGTAGAGCTCGGTTGCCTCGGGATTCTCGATGCCACACGGAGCGCCGCCACAATCGCTATCGATTCCGCCCGGACCGCGCCCGGCTTCGAGCGCCGTGTCGCGCGCGTAGCGCAGACGCAGAAATGAATTCTCGTGCGAGAGGCTCGCGCCGAAGTGGAACTTCTTGATGATGCGAAAGCTGACCCCGAGCGTCGCGACGTAGTTGCGCTGGCCCCCGCCGAGCGTGTGATAGCGCAGCGGATCGTGGGCTTCGGGCAGCCGCTCGGCCGGCGGCAGGCGCGCCTCGCCACCCACCGTCAGCCGCTCGCTCGGGTGCCAGACGAACCCGAGCATCCCTCCGGGGGAGAGCTGGGTGTCATCGATCCGCGGCCCAGGGGACAGTGCACCGGTGTCCGGATCGATTGTCTTGCGGTCGATCCCGAGCTGCTGCAGCACCGTGACGACCGCGAAGTAGAACTCGCTCACCGGCCCGACCCCCATCGCAGCCGGATTCAGCGAAACGGAGGTCGCGTGGGGGGTCGCTGCACCGGTGAACACGGCGCGCCCTGTCGTCGGATCGCTGTTCGGCGAGGCGACCGCAGGGGCAGATATCCCGCAGATGATCAGCGTGAGGATGCGCCGTGCGGCCATCGCGCGGAACGTATCACCACGATAAGCTCTCGCCATGTTCACGCGCGTGTTGCTGATCGCAGTCGTCGCCCTGGGGCTATCCACGGGCTGCGGAAAGACGAATCACGAGAACATCGACAAGTGGACGCGCACGTCGAAAGGGCCGGGCAAGCTCGACAAGGCGCTCCGCGACGAGGGGCACGACCCGGATCTCTCGGCGCATGCCGCCGCGAACATGATCCGCATGGGGAACGATCCCGACGTGCGGCGAGCTCTGGACGAGATGTCGCAACCGCGCCGCGTCCAGG
>JACCQV010000372.1 GCA_013813945.1 Deltaproteobacteria bacterium
CAGCGTCTGGAAATGGAACATCGACCCGGTATCGGCCGGTGGCTCGGCCGGTTGCCTCGGAGTCGCCTACGCAGACGCCTACGCCTACGCCTACGAGGTCAACACAAGCGATCCCTGGGGTTAGTTGTCACGTGCGCCCTCTGCGATCCAGTCAGCGATCACTTGCTGCTCCACGAGATCCAGATACGGCCCACCGCGCGGCATGCGCGCACCGAACGGCGGTGCCTCGCCGAGCTTCTGAGACAGGACACTCCGACACGGATCCCCGTCGATGACGACGCCTGCGCCGCTGATGTTGCCACCGGCGCGCAGCGTCGCGTACCGGGAGAGGTCGAGTCCGCCCATCGAGATGCCGATCGGATTGCGGGCCTCCGGTGTGTGGCACTTGGCGCACGTGCGCGTGAGAAGGCCGTCGAGGATGTCGGATCGAAAGCTGATCGCTCGCTGCGGATCCGAGTCCTCGGGCGCGCACGCCTCGAGCTCGGGACCCAGCTCCGGCCCTAGCGCGTCGAGGCATCCCGTGCCGGCAAGAGCGACCGCGATCAAGCTCGATCGCAGCAGCAGCGCGATCACGGCATCCGCCGCATGACGAGCGTGAACGAGACGTGGTTCGAGCTCGACGATCGTGGTGTTCTGTACGCGATCAAGACCGTCCGCAGAACGGAGGACGTCGCGCGGGTTGCGCAGGCGTTCACCGCGACCACTGCCGCGTTGAACGCGCGGGCGGGCGGACCCACGCAGCGCGCCGGCTCGTCCGCTCCCGCAACGCTCGCGAGCGGAGCATTCCAGCAGGCCACGAGCGAGTACCGCTTCCGCGACTACCGTGCCGTGATTCGCGCGACGAACATGGGTGATGGCTACGTGCTGACCGAGAGCTACACAACCTTCAACTGAGCCTCAGCCGGCACCGTCCGCCGACGAAGCCGGATTCGATCGCGCCGCCGAGTAGCGGCGCGGACGGCTACAAGGGTTGCCGACGCTCCAGCCCCTTACCCGCCGATCAGCCCCCTCGTATCGAGGGAGATCCGAGCGTGAAGGCGAGCACGATGTGCCTCATCAATCGGGAGATCGGAAAGTCGCCGAAGCAGCTCGTCGCGATGTACGAGTCCGTGCCGGATCACCGCGCCGACGAACTCGAAGTCCTTCTCTCGACCGGCGGCGTACTTCGAGAGCACCAGGTCATGAACCTCGAGACACCATCCCGTCGCGCCCCGTGTATTCGCATTGGTCACGGCGATCAGACGTGACTCCCAGCCCTTCGGCACAATCGCTGTGTCTGGGCCTACTCCCTGTCCGTAGTACCCAAACGTTTGGTGAAACGGCGACAGCTCACCGATCGAGCCGTCGATCATGTCCGCGAGCTCCGGCTTGTTCTTTGGGTAAACGTCCGCTTCGTTGCTCCTGCAAAGCTCGGGTGGCGCTGCAGGGAACTGCCCGAGGATCGCCTGACTGCCGACCACGATGATCTCGTCATCTCCGGAGATCGCCGCCGACGCGCGGATCACATGTTCGAGCTGGGCACGATTCACCGGACCTGGCTCCACAGAGCCCAGCGCGCCCTCGGATCCAGCGCACCCGCGAACGGCGTCATCTGCCGGAGAGCGATCATCTGTTCGCCGGGATCCACGAGGGCGCGGCACAGCTCGGAAAGCGGGCGATCGAGCAACGCCAACCACGCCTCGACCCACCTCGGGTGAGTATCGGTTCCGCGCCAGCTCTCGACCCGCGCGCGCGCCCGGTCGACCAGAGCTGGGTCACTCTGCAGGCGCGCCGCGATCGCCTGATGATAGGCCAGGCTCCGTCGCTCGGCAGTACGGTGCCCGTCCATCACGATATCGTACCACCCTCGTCGACGAGGTCATGGAGCGACGCTGAGCTGCTGAGAAGAAGACCCGCTGGGAACGTAAGCGAACAGATGTTCCCGTTGCGTCTTCATGACTGAATAGAGGCGCGGCGACGCTCCAGCCGATCCCGATGGCAACAAGGTCGAGCTTTGGGAACGTAAGCGAACAGACGTTCCCGTCGCGTCTTCATGACTGAATGGAACTGTGGGTTGGGCGACCAAAGCGGGGCAACTTCAGCTCGGGATCTGCGGCGGCTTCAGCGCGAGGTTCCGCGAGCGCGACAGGTTCCGCGGCGACGGGTTCCGCGCCCACGGGTGATCCTGTTCGGCGTCGTCGGGCTCAACGAGCTCGTCGCGCCGGTGAGGCAGGCAGAAGGCCGGCGTCGACCTCGCGACCGGCAGGCATCCCTAGCCGGCAGCTCGCTGAGCGCGCCGGCCGAGCCAGATCGAGAGGCCGAGGTGCATCCCGAAGATCGCACCGACGCTGATCCCGAGCACGCAGCCGACGGCGACCACGCTGTGGGTCTGGAGCAAGTGGCGCGCGGTCCAGAAGATTCCCGCGGAGACCAGCGACGGTGCGAGCAAGATCGCCGTCCCGGCGGTCACGGCCGCGGTGGCGAGCGCAGCGAACAACACGCGACCTGCTGCCGGGATCAGATCGGAGACCGGACCGCCCGTCTGCGAGCCGCGAAGCGCGTCCATGGTGAGCAGCGTCGCGAGTGAGAAGGACGCCGCGATCAGCATCGCGGAGCTCTCGATCGTGCCGACGTACGGTCCGCGATACGAGCCGAACACGGCAATCGCGAACACGCCGGCGACGATGGAGGTCACCGCACCGCCGACGAGGCCCGCGGTGATCGGATTGATGACGAGTCGAGCCGGGCCGCTCACCCGGTCAGAGCCGGCGATCAGCAGCTGCACGAAGCCGCCGAGGGCGGCACCGGTGAGCGGGCCGAGCAGCGCAGAGATCAGACCCATCTGCGCCCACGGCAGCGGCAGGTGGTGATTCCGGGCGTAGTACCAGCCGAACAGGATCAGGGTCGGGCCCAGCCCGCAGATCGCACCCAGCTTCGCCCCGCGTACCGCCCGCTTCCAGCCGGAGTCTTGCATGCCTTCGGTGCTAGCAGACCCGAATGCGGAGTGCCGCTACTTCTCGATCAGGGACCGGGCAGCGTCGAGGATCTCGGGCTCCTGCAGGAGGACGAGGTTCGCGGCATCGGCGAGCGGGATGAACGAATCCGCCGACGTGACGCGCGCGAATGGCTTGGCGCGGAGCACCGGGAGCTCCGCGAACACCGCCGCGATCGCCTCGGAGACGTTCCCGGAGCGGCGACACTCGTCGACGACGAGGATCGAGCTCGCCTGCTCGGCGTGCGCGCGGATCGCGGCCTCGGGCAGTGGCGCGATCCAGCGAAGGTCGATGACGCGGACGCGCGTACCCTCGAGCTGCGCTGCGGTGCGAAGCGCCATCGGCACACCGTTGCCATAGGTGAAGATGACGAGGTCGGAAGCGGCGGGGCCAGCGTCGATCTTCTGGCCGTTCTCGTACACCCCGACCTCGCCGATGCCGATCGCGACATCACGGGCCGGGAGCGGGAACGACCAGCGGCCGTCACCTGGATGCAGATCGCGCGTGTGATAGAGTGCGATCGGTTCCACGAACACGCAGACCCGCCCATCGATGCGAGCCGCGGCACACAGCGTTCGCAAGATCGCAGCTGCATCGTCGGCACGCGACGGCACCGCGACGATGATGCCCGGGATGTCGCGCAGCACGGCGAGGCTGTCGTCGTTGTGGAAGTGGCCGCCGAAGCCCTTCTGATAGCCGAGGCCAGCGATCCGCACGACCATCGGGTTCGTCAGTTGCGCGCGCGAGAAGAACGACAGCGTCGCTGCCTCGCCGCGCAGCTGGTCCTCGGCGTTGTGCAGGTACGCGAGGAACTGGATCTCGGGCACGGGCAACAGGCCGACCTGCCCCGCACCGATCGCCATGCCGAGGATCGTCTGCTCGTCGAGCAGCGTGTTGAACACACGCGCCGCGCCGAACGTCTTCCACAGCCCGCCCGTCACGCCGTAGACGCCGCCCTTCTCGGCGACGTCCTCGCCGAAGACGATCATTTCGGGGTACTTGCGCATCAGCTCGCCGAGCGCCGCGCGAATTCCGTGACCGAGCGGCCGCGGCTTGTCGAGCTCGTCGCTGGCGGCGTAGTTCGTGCGGCGCGCCTCGAGGGCCACCCTGTCGGGATGGTCATCCGCGATCGAAGCCATCACCTCGTCGCGCGTCGCGAGCTTGGGCTGGGTCACGGCGTCGCGCGACAACCGCTGGACGACCGCGAATGCGCGCTCGATCGTGCCGAGCAGCGAGGCCGTGTCGAGCACTCCGGCGTCGAGGAGTGATTGGGCGGTCAGCAGCACCGGATCGCTGGCCTCGGCGGTCGCGAGCTCGTGCGGGAGCCGGTACTCGCCGTCGGCATCACTGCCGGCGTGCCCCCACACACGCTCGCACCGGAGGTGAAGGAACACCGGCATCCGGGTCGACCGACAGCTCTCGACCGCAGCGCGCGTCTGCTCGTAGACCGCGGACAGATCACGTCCGTCAGCCGCCACGTACGTGATGCCCGGCATCGCGCGCATCCGCGCCTCGACCCAACCCGCGGGTGTGCGGACCGAGACGCCGATGCCGTTGTCCTCGCAGACGAACAGGGCCGGCACTGGAATCCGCTGGAACGCGGCCCACGCGGCTGCATTGAGCGCACCCTGCGCCGTCGAGTGATTGAGCGACGCATCGCCGAACGAGCACACGACGATCGAGTCGGCGCGGGTGGCGACGCTCGTCGGTCCGCCGGACATGACGCCGTGACGACTGCGTAGCCGCGCCGCGCGATCGATCGCGACGGCCATGCCGACGGCCTTCGGGAGGTGCGACGCGATCGTGCTGGTCTGCGGCGGGATCCCCCACGGGATCGAGCCGAACACCTTGTGGCGCCCGCCGGAGATCGGATCGGACGCCGACGCCGACAGCGAGAGCAGCAGCTCGCGAACACCGGCCGGCGCGTCATCAACCGCGTCCTGACTCGCGCGCGCACGGGCGAGGAAGAGCGCTCCGCTGCGATAGTGGAGGAGCGCCGGATCCATCGATGTCGTCAGGTGACCGAGAGCGACGTTGCCTTCGTGACCCGCGCTGCAGATCGTGTAGTAGCCCTCGTTGCGCGCGCGCAGCTCGTGCGCCTCGATGTCGGTGAGCCGGCAGTACAGCTGCGATGCGAACAGCTCGCGCGCAAGGTCTGGATCGAGGCGGAGCTTCGGGGCGTCGAGGTGAAGGGCACCCGTCGCGATGCCACGCAACCGCTCGAGGGAGCGCCGGGCGCGGGCGAGAGGCATGCGCTGTCTCTATCACGCCGCTGGTTGGCGTCTGTTCTGCTGGA
>JACCQV010000373.1 GCA_013813945.1 Deltaproteobacteria bacterium
TCACTGCACCACCACCACCGGCACCCGTGAGCTTCGCGCCGTGCGCGCCGGACGCTCGCGCGGCCGCGCAGAGCTCGTCAAGCTGTTCCGTCGAGACGCCGAGCCCCGCGAGGATCTCGTGCGCGCGATTCATCGCGACCCCGAGACTCGCGGCATCCTTTGCGAGCAGCGCGGTGGTGCCGGTGTCGGTCAACCCCCCGAGCTCGCGCAGCCGCACGTCATCGACGACCTCGTGCGTCTCGTGCGCGACGCGATCGACCATCGCAGCGGTCGACCTCGGCGTGCCGCTTGGCCCGACCAGGACGCGCAGCGGCGGACTCTTGAACGAGCGCAGGCCCGTGGTCTTGCGGAACACACCCACACCGCCGGCGATCGCCAGGGCGACGTCCACGCCACTCGACTTGCCGTGCATGAGCGTCTCGCTCGCGGCCGCGGCGCGCGCGACGATCGCGCGATCCGCCTTGCGCTGATCGTGGACGAGCAACGCCCGTGCGACGGCAACCGCGAGCGCCGCCGACGAACCGAGCCCGGCGCCTGGTGGAATCTGCGCGTCTCCGACGAGCGTCAGGGTCGGTCGACCGACGCCGAGCTCCTCGGCGATCGCGCACAGCGAGCGTGCGACGGGATGATCCTCGGTCGCGGAGACCTTGAGCGACCACGCCGGGATGTCGATCCGCAGCGATCCGCCGGCGGGCGTCGGCACCGCAGCGATGGTCACGCCGCGATCGAGCGCTGCCGCGAGCGCGGGATAGCCGTACACGACAGCGTGCTCGCCGAGCAGGATGATCTTGCCAAGGCCGACGGCGGTCATGGAGCTCGGGCAGGTACAAGGTCGTCGAGGAATGCGCGCAGAGGTGCGCCGAGGTGGCGCGGTGCGCGCGCGAGGTCAGTCGCCGACGAACACCCGGTGAGCAGACACACGGTGCGGATCGAATCGATGATCTGGGCGAGCAGCTCGCGGATCGCCTCTTCACCGCCGGCCCGCTGCGCGCGCAACATCGGCGCCGCCATCCCGCCCGCGCGGGCCCCGAGCGCGAGAGCGCGCGCGACGTCGTAGCCGGTGCGCATCCCGCCCGAGGCGATGACGATCAACCCGGCACGCGCGGCGGCGACGACCGAGACGGCCGTCGGAATCCCCCAGTCCCACAGCTCGGTGCCGAGGTTCGCCGCCGGGCTCCCCGACGCCGCGCGCATGGCTTCGACAGCGACCCAGCTCGTGCCACCGGCACCCGCGACGTCGACGGTGCGGACCCCCGCGGCGATCAACGAGAGCGCGGCCTGTGCCGACAGGCCACAGCCGGTCTCCTTGACCACGATCGGGATCGGAGATGCCTCGACGAGGCGCGCGATTCCATCGCGCACGCCGCGGAAGTCGCGATCGCCACGATCCTGGATCAGCTCCTGCCCGGGATTGAGATGGACCGCGATCGCATCCGCGCCGATCCGCTTCGCGAGCTCGACGACACGGGCCGGTCCCATCGCGAGCACCTGGACTGCGCCGACATTGCCGAGCAGCACGACGTCGGGCGCGACATCGCGGACCTGATAGCTCGCCGCCAGCTCGGGGTGCTCTTCCATCGCGCGCTGCGAGCCGACGCCGAACGCGACGCCTGCCGCCTGTGCCGCCCGCGCGAGATCGCGATTCACCGCTGCGGCCTCGGCGGTCCCGCCGGTCATCCCGGTGATCAGGAGTGGTGCCTTCAGCGGCTTGCCGACGAGCTCGGTGTCGAGATCGATCTCGGCGAGAGCGAGCTCTGGCAGCGCCTGATGCACGAGATGGACGTGCTCGAGGAGCGTCGACTTCGCGAACTCGGCGCGCCCGGATGCCGCCACCTCGAGGTGGTCAGCCTTGCGCTTACCGATCGGCGTCTCGGTGTCTGCCACGCTGTGTCTTTACCACGGTCACCTGCCGTAGATGATCAGGAGGATCGTCGCGACCGCACCGCCGAGGATGAGCAGGAACCACGGATCCTTGAACATGGCCTCGGTCGGGCTGTCGTCCTTGGGCCGCCACAGCGCCAGGAACAGGAACCGCACGATGGCAGCGGCCACGAACGGCGCACTGTAGACGAGCCGGTCGGTGCCGAAGAACGCGACCGTGCGTGTATCGAGGGTGTACGCGACGTAGGCCAGGACGGTGATCCCGGCAAGGAACAGCATCGCCCAGCGCAGCAGCGGGAGCCGGTAGCCGCTGAGGGCGGCGCGGGTCGTGATGTCGCTGCCGCTGCGCTCGGCCCACGCGAGCTCGTGCGCGCGCTTGCCGAACCCGAGGAACACGGCGA
>JACCQV010000374.1 GCA_013813945.1 Deltaproteobacteria bacterium
CAGCGTCTGGAAATGGAACATCGACCCGGTATCGGCCGGTGGCTCGGCCGGTTGCCTCGGAGTCGCCTACGCAGACGCCTACGCCTACGCCTACGAGGTCAACACAAGCGATCCCTGGGGTTAGTTGACGTTGATCTGAACGTCAACGCGACCGTGCCGCCTCGTTCAGCGCGGGCGGTTCGCCCGCCACTGCGCGGTCAGGTGGCGCATGGCGCCGAGGCGTTCGCCCGCCGTGGGATAGCGCTTCGTGAACCAAGCAACGAGCGCTGCAAAGTCTGCGGCCTCCTGTTCGGACCACGGTGCCTGCACGCGCGCGCTGAACTCGTCGGGCGAGAGCTGGCGGTTCTCCCACGCCTCGAGCTCGGCACGCTGCTCTGGTGTGAATGTCGGGACCTGGCTCATGGCTTCGTCCCGCGGAGGACTTCCAACCAGCGTATGTCATCCGCATCGCGCGGACGAGCACCGAATTTTTTCGTCAGGATCAGATCCTCGATCGAAGGAATCGCGATCGACACGTCGTCGGTGATCGCCAGGTAGATCCGCCGTGTCCATACATCGTCAAACCACACCATCGTGCCGTCGACCGTGCTGACGCCCCGCGCGACGAGCACGTCGACATGCTCCTCCCCTTCGATCACGTAGCGCCCCTTTTGCATGGCCTCGCCAGGAGTTGCCGTGGGCAGCATGCCGAGTGGCTGTAGCGCCGTGTTGAGTGTGGCCGCGTCGTCCGAACCGATCCAGTAGTCGTAGTCGCTGGTCATCACAGGCAAGCCGAGGGCGATCAAGGCGCGCCGCCCGATCAACAGGGCTCGCGCCCCGCTGGCGGCAATCGCGCGGAAGAACTCGATCTCGTTGAACGTGCTCGCGTTCACAACCCATCGTAGCGGAAAACGTGGCACGTGCCTCACGCTGCTGCTCGCGGAGACTCAAGACCGCCGGATCAACTCGAGCGAACACTGGGGTTAGAGCGGCAACAGGCCGCCCGACGAGTACCAGAGCTCGGCGGCGATCGTGATCACCGGTACCCGCACATGCGGCAGCGGGTGGGTGCGCTCGAACGCGAGGACGACGTCGCTGATCGTCGTCGCATCGTGGCGGTTGAAGGCGGCGATCACGAGCAGTGCCCCGTGCTCGGTCCAGGTGTAGCCCGTGCGGGCGACACCGGCGGCGAGGACGTTCTTGGTCGCGGCAGTGTCGGCTGCGAGCTCGGCGATCTGGTTGAACGCGGGAACGTTGTCAGCGGCGACCTGGCCGATCTCGTCGAGCCCACCGGCGCTGTTGCACGCGAGGTGACCGAGGTAGTGATGCGCGAGCTCGTGACCGAGGATGAAGGCCATCTGTTCCTCGAACACCTCGCGCTGGCGGGCGACCTTGCGCGGGTCGGTGTGATACGCGGCGTCGTAGAACGCGACCGGCGGCGGATCGAGGCCGCGGGCCTGGAGCCAGACCAGGTACTCGCGGGCCTTGTCGGTCTCGAACAGCTCGTCGGTGGCAGTGCCCATCGCGAGGTGCGCCGCGATGGTGATCATCCCGTCACTGACGCCGATCATCGGTGCACCGTGGTCGTCGCAGGTCGCGAAGGCGTTGACGTCGCCGAGGCGATTGTCGCTGCTCAGGGTCAGGTTCGCGACGCGCGCCCGCCGATCATCGGGTAGCGCGGCGACCAGCTCGCCGAGCACGCGCTGGGAATGGCGGAACAGGAGCCGCGCGTCCGTCATGTTGATCGGGTCGGTCGCCGCGGCTGGATCGCGAATCGGTACCGGCCGAACCGGCCCGGGATCGCGCGGTCCACAGCCAACCCCTAGCAGAACCAAGAAACCGAGCAGAGTCCGCACCCTCTGGGTGTAGCTGCGCCTGCGATCGCGTGCCGTGGCAAAGAATGGGGAAGCCTGGTAAGTAGCAAACGGTCGCCGAGTGTCGGAGGCTTCTGATACCGATCTCGACCGTGGACAACCTCGCCATCTCGGTTCGCCGCGCTACTCCTGATGACGCCGTCGCTCTCGCGACGCTCGTCAATCGGGCCTACGACATCGAGCGGTCCTTCGTCGAGGGTGACCGCACCACGGAGACGGAGGTCGCGGAGCTGACCCGGTCCGGGGCGTTCCTCGTGCTCGAGCACGGGCAGGGCCTCGCCGCGGCGATCTACCTCGAGCGCCGCGGAGAAGGCGCGTACTTCGGGATGCTCTCGGTCGATCCGGCGCTCCAGGGGATGGGGCTCGGCACGCGGCTCGTGCGGATCGCCGAGGCGATGGCCGAGGCCATGGGCGCGACCTACATGACGCTGCGGATCGTCAACCTGCGCGAGGAGCTCGAGCGCTGGTACAAGGGTCTCGGGTACCGCGCGGTGGGGACGTCCCCCTACGCCGCCCGCCCGGTGAAGCAGCCGGTCCACTTCGTGGAGATGCACAAGCACCTCGGCGGCGAGCTGGCGCTCCCGGACCGCGCAGGGCTCTCGCTCGGCGCGGCGTGATCCACCCGACGCCCCAGGTCGGCAGCTTGCGCCGGCCGTCGCGAGCCCGTGTAGGATGTGGCTCATGATGCCTCGCGCGCTCGTCCTGGTGACCGTGACCCTTTTCGGGTGCGGTGACGGAGGCGGTTTTCCGGCTGATGCAGGTGTCGATGCTCCGCCACCGCCCGGCACGTTCTCGCTCGCGTGGACCGTGTCCGGCGCGGGGAGCACCGCGATCACCTGCGAGCAGATCGGCGCGCAGGCCGTCACCGCGTTGCTCCGCAATCGCGCGGTCCAGGGCGGGTCGACCGAGGTCTTCACCTGCTCGACACTCGCGGGGATGTCTCAAGCATTGAGCCCGGGCATCTACGATATCGGCTTCGATCTCAACGGGGTCGGCGGTGATCCGGTGACCGGCGTGATCGCGACCGCCCCGATGCAGATGGGCATCGAGATCAAATCGAACGAGAACACGGTGCTGATGCCGCTCGCGTTCGTCGTCAACGCGACCGGCGGGATGCGCCTCACGCTCATGAGCAGCGCGACGGCGGGCAACTGTGTCCCGGTGGCGCAGCAGGGCGCGGGGATCGCGACGAACACGATCACACTGACCCGGGCCAGCGACGGCATGTGCGCTCCGCTGACGTTTAGCGTCAGTGCGGGCACCATGGGGGGCACCGCCGGGACGTACGTCGTCGACTGCGCCACGCCGGCGATCACGCCCTGCATCGAGCGCGACCAGGAGCTGACCGTGACGGGGGTCGCATCCGGGACCTATGCGATCAACGTCAGCGCCACCCGGGCGGGCATGGAATGTTTCACGACCGTCGATCAGCTCCCCGTACCGCCGCTTGGCCGCGAGCTGGTTCGTACGCTGAACCTCGCCAGCGTCTCGCCCGCCTGTCCGTAGTCGGCGCTATGCTCGGCGCGTGACGACCGTCAACCACTACCGCCCCAACCTCCGCGACACGTTCTTCCAGCTGTTCGAGGTCCTCGAGATCCAGTCGAGCGTCCTCGGCAAAGCGCCGTTCGACTCGATGGACGAGGACAGCGCGCGCGCTGCGCTCGAGAGCTTCCTCGAGGTGATGCAATCCGCGTGGGCGCCGGCGTTTGCGGAGGGCGATCGTGTCGGCGCCAAGTTCGACGGCAAGGGCAACGTGACGCTGCCGCCCGGGTTCAACAAGGCACTCGACGCCTACTACGCGGGCGGCTGGAACAAGCTCGAGCTGCCGGAGAACCTCGGCGGCTTCGGCGCGCCACCGACGGTGCAGTGGGCGGCGTTCGAGATGATGGCCGGCGCCAATCCGAGCGTCACGTTCTACATCCTCGGCACGATGATGGCGAAGATCATCGACCAGTTCGGCACGCCCGCGCAGAAGCAGCGCTACGTGAAGCCGATGCTCGATCAACACTGGGGCGCGACCATGGTGCTGACCGAGCCCGGCGCCGGGTCGGATGTCGGCGCGGGCACCACGAAGGCGACGCACGTCGCGGGTGACGAGTACCTGCTCGATGGCGTGAAGCGGTTCATCACGAACGGCGACTTCGACCACCCGAAGAACAT
>JACCQV010000376.1 GCA_013813945.1 Deltaproteobacteria bacterium
TCTCCTGCGTGGTCCCCACCCGCATCGGGGGCCCCCAGTATCCGGTGCCCTCGATGACGTAGAGCCAGGTCGAGCCGAACCGACCGAGGCCAGAGACCTGGGGATCGAACAGCCGAGCGAGCCAGCCGAGCGGAAGGAGCTGGCCGCCGTGGGTGTGCCCCGAGAGCTGGAGATCGACACCCGCGGGCGCCGCACGGACGATCGTCCGCGGGTGGTGAGCGAGCAGGACCAGTGGAAGGCGCGGGTTGCGGCCCTCCATCGCGCGCGGGAGGTCCTCGTTCGCGCTCGAATCATCCACGCCCGCGAGCTGAAACGCGTCCGCGATGGTGACGTGCTCGTTACGAAGCACGCGAATACCGAGCGAGCGCAGATGCGCGAGCCACGACTCGGCGTTCCAGTAGTACTCGTGGTTGCCGGTGACCGCGTAGCCCCCGTGCCGCGCGCGCAGATCGCGGAACGGCTCGATGTGCGGGCGAAGCTCCGCCAGTCTGCCGTCCACGAAGTCGCCGGTGATCACGATCAGATCGGGTTCGAGTGCATTGACCTGCTGGACCACCCGCGTCGCGAACTCGCGACCGAGCATCGTGCCGATGTGGACATCGGTGAGCTGGACCAGCGTGTACGAAGGCACCTCGAGGTTTGCGAGCGGGATCTCGACATGCCGAACGCGTGGTCCGCGCGCGACGTGAACAAGGCCATAGAGAACCGTCGCCACCGCGGCGCCGCTACCGAGAACCGCTGCCGTGACGGGCTCGACTCCGAACGCGACTGCCACGTGACTCGCGACCGCACCGAGCAAGAGATAGGTCGCGAGCCCGAACCACAGATAGCCGACGAGCAGATAGGGCCGGGCCGCCTCACGAGGCATGCCGCGCGAGAACCGCCGCAACACCGGCATGCTCGGCGTGAGCAGGACGATCAAGGCCGTTCCGAGCCACCGCCACGGGGAGGGCAGGGGCGCCACGAGCTGCAGCCAGATGTAGAAGTGCCCCGCGACCAGGATCGATAACACCAGGACGAGTCGTCGCGGGATGCGTCGCACGGGCCCTTGTAGCATCCGTCCGTAGCTTGCCCAGATCGAGGACGTCGAGCGCGCGCACCGGCAGTAGTCGTGGGATCGTAGCGCGGCGTGAAGGGATCCTGGGTTCGCCCTGCCGGGCTGATGCTCGCGATCGCGACTCTATTGATCGCGATCGTCGTGACGCAGTGGCCGTTCGACTACCGGATCACCACGTTCGCCGTGCGCATGCGCTGGAACCGGATCGAGTGGTCGTGGTTTCCGCCCACCTACGGCGGGAGCGTGGTGACGCGCGATCTGGTACAGAACCTCGTCATGCTGATGCCGCTCGGCATCGGGTTCGGGATGTGGCGACGCGCTGCTCGCATGCGCGTCGCGATCGAGGGTCTGGCGCTCGGAATTGTCACCGGCACTGCGCTCGAGGTAGCACAGCTCGTGACCAGGTCCCGGTACACGTCGTTTCCTGACCTGTGGAACAACGCGGTCGGTTGCCTGCTGGGGTGCTTGTTTGCGCTCGCGATCCAGCGCGCGCTCGAGATCAGGCGACCTTGATCGCTTCGCGTGCGACTTCGATCAGCTGGTAGATCTGCTTCGCGCTCACCGGCTTGACCAGGTGCTGGTCGAAGTTGCTCGCGAACGGAAGCTTGCGACTGTCGCCGCCCGTGATCGCCACGATGTTGACGCGCCCGGACTGCTTGCGCAGCTCCTTGGCGACGGCGAAGCCGGAGATATCGGGGAGCTGAATGTCGACGAACGCGAGGTCTGGAGCGAACTCGTTCGCGAGCTGGACGGCGTCGGTGCCGCTGTACGCGGTCTGCACCACATGCCCGGCAGCTTTCAGGACGATCTCCAGCGCGTCTGCAGTGTCCGGATGGTCATCGACGACAAGAACTCGCATGTTCCCCCCAGGCTCAGATGCACATTCCACAGATTCGAAGCGCTGATCAAGCTCGATTCGCACGTGAGGCCGAACTTGGATCGCGGCGCGCGCGCTCGGTGAGATCAGATCGTTGGCAGTGCACGCTCGCAACTGGCTGTCATTCGTCGAGCGCCACGTAGCATGGCGGTTGCAGATCCCGCGAGGTCCATGACCCAGTCACCGATGCTTGTCCGGCTGAACCGCGAGACGCAGTCACACCAGGCCGCCGCCGATCAAGATCGAATGCAGCTGCTCGGGGCCGTGTCGCCGGATCAGTACGCGACCTTTCTCGGTCGGATCTGGGGCTTCGAGGCACCTGTCGAAGCGATGCTCGTGCGCACCGCTGCCATCGCGGAGCTCGTCGATGTTCGAGCACGTGCACACATTCGAATGCTTCGTGCTGATCTCGCCGCACTCGGCGTCACGAGTCCGTCGTCGCTCCCGTCCTGCCGGACGATCCCGAGCTTCCAGATCGCGGATGCGCTCGGGTGGATATTCGCGATCGAGCACAACGCGCAGATGAACGGCCAGCTACGCCGCCATCTCGCGAAGCGAATCCCACGGCAGCTCTCATCTGCTGGATCGTATCTATCAGAGGGTGAACGTTCGGTCGGCCCGCGCATGCTCGAGCTCGGACGAGCGCTCGACCTGGTCGCGCGAAAAGGCGAGATCGCGAACCGCGTGGTGGACGCGGCGCGAGCCGCCTTCCAGCATCAGAATCAGTGGTTTCGTGCAGTGGCGATGCCATCGCTTGCGCGCCGCTTTGCCTGACCTCGGGTTCAGCCCCGACGTTCGCGAAGCAGCTGCTCGACGCGGACCATCGCGTCCAGGGTCGCAAGCTCGCCGTCCGCACCGGTCCCGCTCATCTCGAGCATGACTCCGAGGTGGTGGACCTCGACATAGCTCGTGTACCCGGATGCGGTGGTCGAGATCCGGATCGCCCAGCGATCGTGCGTGCCCAGCTCCTTCTCGATCCTGTGAATGCAGTGCCGGGCGAATGCCCCGAGCTCCTCCTGCTGCCGCGGGCTCGCATTGCGCGGGGCGTCGACTACGACCCCATCCCGCTTCCCGGAGGTGACCATTTTAGCCACCTGCTAGCAGCCCACGTGCCGAGGTCAACGGCGCGAGATGTGCTGCGATCACGAGGTGGATGCCAGCGCGTCCTGGTCTCACCGTGCGCGGCTGTCATGTGCTCGATCAGACTAAAGATGATCGCAAATTCCGCACGGGCTGGAAACGCCCTGGACGCCGATCGATGCGAAACGTGACATTTTCGCGCACTGGTGCGACGGAAGTGCACACCCCGGGCGAAACTCCACGGCACATATCGGGCCGATGCGCTGGAAACGTACGGTATGAAACTTGCTCGCGAAAACGCTGAGCTCTCATGGTCGGACGGCAAATACGAGAGCGGGTCCGGGTCCAGGTACCGCCAAGCGCACCGTCGCGTCACAAGCGGGAGCTCACTGCGTTTGTTCGTTATTGCGCGCAGCGCATCGAGAAGGACCTCGGAGTGCGGGAGCGGTGGGCCGTGCGGGTCACGGAGATCGCGAAGCGATGGAGATCGATCCAGTGACGTCAAACGCTTCTATCTTGATTGTTGATGACGACGAAGTCACGGCGATGCTGCTGCGCGAGACGCTGCAGAAACGTGACTTCAACGTCGATGCGGTGACCTCAGCCGCTGCGTGTCTCGATCGCGTACGCGCGGGTGGGATCGACGTCGTCGTCACCGACGTGCAGATGCCCGACATGAACGGCATCGAGCTCTGCACGCTGTTGAGCGAGCGCCATCCGGACATGATCTCGATCGTGCTGACCGGGATGGGGGACCTCGAGATGGCGATCGCGGCCATGCGTGCCGGCGCCTACGACTTCTTGACCAAGCCCGTGAAGAGCGAGTTTCTGGCGGTCGCGATCCGGCGTGCGACCGAACACCTCTCGATCAAGCGGCACGTCAAGCGACTGACCTCGATCGCGGAGCAGCGGTCGCCGATCGACGGCATCGCCGGTAGCAGCGCGGCGCTGCGCGAGACCACGATGCAGATCCGGCAGTTCGCCGATACCGACGCGACCGTCCTGATCATGGGCGAGAGCGGGACGGGCAAGGAGCTGGTCGCCCGCGCGTTGCACGAGCTGTCTCCGCGGCGCAGCGAGCCATTCGTCGCGATCAACTGCGCCGCGATGCCAGCGCCCCTCCTCGAGAGCGAGCTGTTTGGCCACGTGCGCGGGGCGTTCACCGACGCCAAGACCTCGCGCTCCGGGTTGTTCGTCCAGGCCGGGCGCGGAACGATCTTGCTCGACGAGATCGGCGACATGCCGCTCGAGATGCAGGTGAAGCTGTTGCGTGTCCTGCAGGAGCGAACCGTGCGTCCGGTCGGAGGGGACGAGGAAGTCCCGTTCGAGGCGCGCGTCATCACCGCGACGAATCGTGACCTCGCGACCGAAGTCGACGAGAAGCGGTTCCGCGAGGACCTCTTTCACCGGATCAATGTGGTCGCGATCTCGGTTCCTCCGCTACGTGAGCGCTCGAGCGATGTCATGGAGCTCACCCACCACGTACTCGCTCGCATCTCGGCGCGCTCGAGGAGGCCGGCGGTCATGGTGGCACCCGACGCCGCGCGCAAGTTGATAAACTTCGATTGGCCGGGCAACGTTCGCGAGCTCGAGAACACGCTCGAGCGCGCCGTGGCCGTCTCGAACGGGATCGAGATCTCGGTCGACGACCTGCCGATGAAGATTCGCCAGTACGAGTGCATCCGGATGGAGCTCCCCACGCTGGTCTCGGCGGAGATGGTCACGCTCGACGAGATGCAGCGCCGCTACGTCAAGTTCGTGTTGAACACGGTCAGCGGAAACAAGACGCATGCGGCCCGCATCCTCGGGATGGACCGTCGCTCCGTCTATCGCTGGATCGAACCGGCCTGAAGCGCGTCACGAAGTCTGGCGAACGGCGCGACCACAGTCGGCGATGAAGGTCGCCTCGAGCGCGCTCGCGAGCGTGGCGTCGTAGACGACGAGCGCGACCTCGTCGAGCGTGTTGAGCGAGAGCGGATCCAGATTGATGGACCCGACCACCGCGAGGTGGTCATCGACCACCATCGTTTTCGAGTGCAGCATGCACGGCTGGTACTCCCAGACCTCGACGCCGCGCTCGATCAGCGCGCCGTAGGTCAACTGCTGGTAACCGAACGCGAGCTTCGAGTCACTCTGGTGGCCGGCCACGAGAACACGCACGTCGACGCCGCCGGCAGCCTTCGCGGCGAGCTGATCCAGGATCGCCTGACTCGGAACGAAGTACGCGTTGACGATCCAGAGCCGCTGCGAAGCGGCTGCAATCATCAGCTGCGTGAGTCGCTCCGCCCGAGTGACCGTCGGCGACGCGGTGCTCGAGACAAACGCGGCGGTGGTCGGCCCGCTCGCGTCCGGGGGCGGAAATTCCTGTGCGGAGAGCAGCTCGCCGCCCGCCTCCTGCCAGTTCTCGGCGAACGCCTGCTGTGCGGAGTGCACGCTCGGCCCGGAGAACACGACGCTGGCATCCCGCCACGCTCCTGGTTCGCATCCGTTGCCGAGCCAGCAATCACGGACGCCGAACCCACCGGTGATCGCGACCACTCCATCGATGATCACGACCTTGCGGTGATTGCGAGCGAGTGAAGTCTCGCTGAGTGCAGGGCGGAACATCCGCACGTCACATCCACCCTCGACCAGGCGCGGTAGCAGGACCTTGGGGAAAGCATTGCTGCCGAGCGAGTCGATGACCAGTCGGCACCGCACGCCAGCCTTCGCTCGTTCGATCAGCGCGGCCACGATCCGGTCGGAGGCATGACCCTCTTCCCAGATGTACATCACGATGCTGACGCTCGATCGCGCCTTGCGAATCTCGCGCTCGAGGCGATCGAACACGGCGCCGTTGTCGAGAAGCTCGACGCGGTGCCCCGTCTCCATCCGCATCCCGACGCTCTGGAACAGCGCGGAGGAGAACCCCGATGGATCGGCCGGCACCGAAGGCTGGATCCGGAACTCGGATGCCGCGGAGGATCCCCGCCGCCCAAACCACCGTTGCACCGATGCCCAGCTCATCGGGCCACGCCGAGCGAGCTCTCGATCCAGATCCGTCCGCCGTGTTGCTGGACTGGCAACCCTCGGTTCTGAGCATCACGCTGGATCGCCGTCGCCACCGAGGACCACAGTAGCGCCTCCTGGGCCACTGTCTGGGCACCCGCGAGGTGTCTTGCGTTAGATGGCGCTGTCCCTTGGGTGAGACCCCGGGATGAGCCGTTCGGTCGCGAGATCACAGTCGCAGGATGCCGTCGACGTCATCGCGGTAGAGCCGCTCGACCGCGTCCGCACGCCGCCCGAGCACGGCGCGCTGGTTGATGTAGCCCTTGTCGGTGATCTCGCCGGCGTCGATGCTCGGCGGCTCGTCGAGGATCAGCAGGCGCGCGATCCGGGTGCTCGCCGATCCGCCCTGGTTCGCGAGCGCCGCGGCAAGCGTGGAGCGCAGCTCGGCCGTGTCGACGCAGCCGGGAGCGAGGAACACGAGCGCGCCGAGCTCCGCGCGGTCGTGGCCCGTGATCACCGCGTCGCTGATGTGCGGCGAGCATGCGGCGACCAGCGCGAGGCGGAGCTCGCCGACGTGGACCCAGGTGCCGCTCGAGAGCTTGAAGTTCTCGGAGGTGCGACCATCGAACACGACACCGGCCTCCGGGGTTGAGGGATCCGCGAGCCGACCTGCGTCGCCCATCGGATAGAAGCCGAGCTCGTCGAGCGGCAATGGCTCGATGTTGCCGTCCGCGCGCAGGTACCCTGGCCCGACGTTGGGGCCGCGGACGCGGAGCTCGAGCTTGTCGCCGCTGGGAACGAACGCGAGCTCGACGCCGGGGATGGGCACGCCGATCACGCCTGCGCGATCGATCGCAAAGCAGACCTGGGTGATCAGTGGCGAGGTCTCGGTCGATCCCCACGCGGACGTCATCGCGATCGCACGCCCGGCCTGAGCAGCGACTGCCTCGAGGCGTCGCCACGTCGCGGGGGAGAGCGCGGCCGCTGCGTAGAACAGGACGTCGAGCTCGGAGAAGAAGGTCGTCCGCAACGCTGCGTCGGACTCGAGGTGGCCGACCAGCATGTCGAAGCCACGCGGCACATTGAAGTAGATCGTCGACGGAACCTCGCGGAGGTTTTTGAGCGTCGCGTCGAAGGCGCCCGGTGCGGGCTTGCCGGCGTCGATGTACATGGTGCCGCCATGCACGAGCACGAGGTTCATGTTGTGGTTGCCTCCGAACGTGTGGCTCCACGGCAGCCAGTCGACGATCACCGGCGGTCGGTCGGCGAGAAACGCCCACCCGGCGGCGAGCCCCGCCTGATTCGCGCACAGCATACGCTGCGTGTTGATGACGGCCTTGGGGGTGCCGGTCGACCCCGACGTGAACAGAAGCTTGGCGACGGTGTCGCCGTCGATCGCGGCATGCGCGATGTCGACTTCGGACGTGACCGGGGTCTTGCGCAGCGCTGCGATGCGCTGGCTATCCAGGACCGGGATGGTCGGGGCCAGCGCGGCGACGGCTCTCGAGAACGCGGCGCGATCCGCGACGAAGATCGCACCAGGGTCGAGGACCGCCGCGAGAGCGCGCAGCTTGGCGTGATCGGTCGAGATCAGCGAGTACGCCGGCGAGAGCGGCGCGACCGGTACACCGACGTGCATCGCGGCGAGCGCGAGCAGCGCGTGATCGATCGAGTTGCCGGAGAGAACCAGTAGCGGCCGGCGCGGGCCGAGGCCGAGATCGAGGAGTGCCTGGCCGAGGGAGCGCACGATCTGCAACGCGCCGGCATAGGTCACGCGTCGCCACGTACCCGCGGGCTCACGCTCCGCGAACAGCGTGCGGTCCGGCGTGGCGACCGCCCAGCCGGTCAGCGCGTCGCCGAGGCAGCGCAGGTGCGGAGGTGCGGGAACCCGAGACGCGAGGATGAAGCCACCGCCGGGCCGCTCGGTGCGGACGATGTCGGGCGCCGCGAAGCGAATCACGTGCGGGCCCGCTTCTTCTCGCGCAGCATGAACAGGTACAGGCTCTCGACCTTCTCGCGCGCCCACGGCGTCTTGCGCAGGAACTTCAGGCTCGACGGAATGCTCGGGTTCTCCTGGAAGCAGTGGATCTTCACCTGCTGCCCGAGCTCGGGCCAGCCGAAGTGGGCGACGAGCTCGTTCAGGATGTGTTCGAGCGTGACCCCGTGAAGCGGGTTCTTCGGCTGCTCGGTCGACATGCGGCGAGCGTAGCGTGACGGCGTGCGCTAGTCGCCGGGCAGTGGTGCCGTGAGCGATGCCAAAATCGCGGCCGCGCTCGCCGGCTTCACCAGGTGAGCATCGAACCCCGCGTCCTTGGTGCGCTGGACGTCGCCGGTATGTCCGTACCCGGTCAGCGCGACGAGGCGGGTGCAGAGGTCGGGGCACTGCGCCCGGAGCTCGTGCACGAGCGAGACGCCGTCGATGCCCGGTAAGCCGAGATCGACGAGCGCAACATCCGGACGGTGCTTTCGGATCATGGCGAGGCCCTGATGACCGTCCTCGGCGGTGAACACCTCGTGGCCGCGCGAACGGAGCAGCTCGGCAACCAGCTCGCGTGCGTCTTCATTGTCGTCAATGACGACCGTCCGCAACGACGCGCTCGAGCCGCGAGCCAGAGGCTTCATCATGTCGGTGCGCGGGCGCACGGCGACGACGTCATCTGCGTCTTCGAGCGGAAGCGTGATCTCAAACGTGCTTCCGGTCCCGCGCCCGCGGCTGGTCGCGCCGATGGTCCCCCGGTGCATCTCCACGAGCTGACGGGCGAGAGCGAGCCCCAGGCCGAGCCCGCCCGAGCCGTCGGAGCGAACTCGCTCCTGGACAAACATTTCGAAGATCTTCGACAGCAGCTCGGCGGGAATGCCGATCCCTGTGTCCGTGACCCGGACGAAGGCACGGTCGACGTCGACACCGCAGCTCACCTCGACCTTGCGGCGACGCTGGGTGTAGCGGGCCGCGTTGTTGAGGAGGTTCGTGATGACCTGGACGATCCGCAGGTGGTCGGCAACGATCCGGACCGGCTCGGCGCCGAGCGCAACCGTGAGCGTCTGCTGGCGCTGCTCGAGTGCCGGTCGGCTCGTGCTGATCGCCGCCTCCACGATCACGCGGAGGTCGACGGGCTCGGGACGAAGCTCGATCTTGTTGGCATTGATCCGCGACAGGTCGAGTAGATCCTCGACCAGGCGGGTGAGCATGTCGGTCTGGCGATCGAGGACGTGGATCGTTCGCGTGGTCAGGGGCTGTCCGGGATCGATCTTGATGAGATCGATCGCCGTGCGCAGCGGTGCGAGTGGATTGCGGAGCTCGTGGCCGAGGATCGCGAGGAAGCTGTCTTTGCGCCGATCGTTCTCTGCGAGCGCATCATTGAGGCGGGCGAGCTCCTCCTTCGCCGCGTGCTCCTGCTCCATCTGCCGGCGCAGAGCCTCGGCCTCGTAGTCGCGACGCGACTCGTCGAACTCGCGCTGGAAGCGCTCCGACGCGAGATCCTCGGTTCGGTCCTGCAGGCTGACGAACACCGACGCCTTGGCGAGCAAGATCTGCGGCTCGATCGGCTTGAGGAGAAAATCGACCGCGCCCAGCTGATACGCGCGGAGCACGGCGGCCTGGTCCTGGTGGTGGGCCGTGACGAAGATGATCGGGAGGTGCTTCGTTCGCTCGCGCCCGCGGATCAGCTCGGCGGTCTCGAAGCCGTCCATGCCGGGCATCTTCACGTCGAGGAGGACGAGCGAGAAGTCTTTCTCGAGCAGACGCGCGAGTGCTTCACGTCCCGAGCTCGCCTTGACGATCGCGCGATGCAACGGCGCGAGCGCTGCCTCGAGTGCGACGAGGTTCGCGGGCACGTCATCGACGATCAGGATCTGCCGCCGTGTCGACGTCGGGCTCGTGTCGACGTCGTCCAGGACCGACGGAATCCCCAGCTCGTTTGTCTGCGCCATACCCCTGCGTCGAGCGTAGCGGATCGCGTGGGCCCTCCCGAGATCCAACGCTCGCCTCACGCCGGCGACGATCTTCGACGCGCATCCTCGTCACGGTGCGACGGAGGCGCACGGCCGCGCGGCAAAGCAGGATCGGCGCCAGGAGCGGCGGACCAGAATGGAAAGTGGTCTACTTCGGAACTAACCCCAGGGATCGCTTGTGTTGACCTCGTAGGCGTAGGCGTAGGCGTCTGCGTAGGCGACTCCGAGGCAACCGGCCGAGCCACCGGCCGATACCGGGTCGATGTTCCATTTCCAGACGCTG
>JACCQV010000377.1 GCA_013813945.1 Deltaproteobacteria bacterium
CAGCGTCTGGAAATGGAACATCGACCCGGTATCGGCCGGTGGCTCGGCCGGTTGCCTCGGAGTCGCCTACGCAGACGCCTACGCCTACGCCTACGAGGTCAACACAAGCGATCCCTGGGGTTAGGCGCGTGCGGTCGACCGCTTGTGTGGCTTCGCGGCCTCGGCGAGCAGCTCCGCAGCGTGGGCCTTGGCCTTCGACGTGGCGTGACCACCGAGCATCCGCGCGAGCTCGTCCTTGCGCGCAGCGGCCGAGAGCTTGCGAACGTGGGTCTCGGTGCGGCCCGCGACCTCCGTCTTCTCGACGTGGAAATGATGGTCCGCGAACGCGGCGATCTGCGGCAGGTGCGTGACGCACAGGACCTGGCGCCCGCGATCACCGGAGCCGCGATCGGCGGCGACCGCGCGGATCTGCGCGCCGACAACCTGGGCGGTGGCGCCACCGATTCCGGTGTCGACCTCATCGAACACATACGTCGCGACCTCATCGGCGCGGCGCAGTGACAGCTTGAGTGCGAGCATGATCCGCGACAGCTCGCCGCCGGACGCGACCTTGGTCAACGGCCGCGTGTCCTCGCCCTTGTTGGACGCGAGCATCAGCTCGATGCGATCGGCGCCGGTTGGACCGAGACCGCGCGCTTCGACCTCCACCGAGAGGCGAGCCGAGCCCATCCCGAGCTCGGCCAGCGCCCCGCCGACCTCCTTCTCGAGCTTGCGCGCCGCCTTCTTGCGGGTCGCGGTCAGGGCCGCGGCTGCGGACAGCGCCGCCGTCTCTGCCTTCGCGCGAGCCGCGGAGATCTCGGCGAGTCGCGCATCGCGGCCCGTCATCGAGTCGAGCTCGCTGCGGAGGGCGACCGTCTTCGCGATCAGATCCTCGAGCGATGCGGTCCCCGGCGCGCCGCCGTGCGCGATGCCATGCTTGCGGACGAGGCGACGGATCAGGGCGATCCGCTCGTCGAGGTAGGCGAGACGTTCCGGATCTCCCTCGAGCTTGTCTGCATAGCTGCGGAGCTGATCCGCGGCGTCGTCGATCAAGGTCTCGATCTCGGTCAGCTGGCGCGCGACCGGTTCGAGGGTGGGGTCGGTCTTGACCGCGCGCTCGACCTCGCGGGCCGCGGACGCGACGCGATCACGAGCACAGTCATCGCCGCCGTAGAGCACCTCCTCCGCTGCGCGCGCGGCTCCCTGCAGATGATCGACCGACGCGAGCCGCACGCGCTCGAGCTCGAGCGATGCATCCTCGCCCGGTTGCAGGGCGGCGCCGTCGAGCTCCTCGAGCTGAAACCGCAGGTAGTCGATGCGTGCCTCGCGCTCGCGGGCGTCGCCGCCGAGCGCCACGAGCTCCTCATCGCAGCGGCGGAGCTCGGCCCACGCGGTATGCATCGCGGCGAGCCCGCCGACGGCCGTGGCGGCCGACGCGTTGGCGAACGCATCGATCAGATCGAGGTGGCGCGCGGCATCGACGAGACCTTGATGCTGATGTTGACCGGAGAGATCGATCAGCAGGCCACCGAGCTCGGCGAGCCGTGCCGCCGTGGTGAGCGCGCCGTTGACATAGGTCCGGCTCCGGCCGCCGCGCTGGATGACGCGACGAATGAAGACCTCGTCCCCCTCGCCCTTCGGGAGCCCGGCACCTTCGATCACCTCCGCGACGCGCGCTTGCAGATCGTCGGGAACCTCGACGATCGCCTCGACGACCGCCTCATCTGCACCGTTGCGCGGGATGTCGGCCGACGCGCGCCCACCGCGCAACAGGTTGACCGCCTCGACGATCAGCGACTTGCCCGCGCCGGTCTCGCCGGTGAGCACGTTCATCCCGGGTCCGAGCTCGATCTCGACGTCGGACAGGATCGCGAAGTTGGTGACACGAAGATGGCGCAACATCACGAACCTCCTTTGGCCTTCTTGTCCGAGCGCGCGCCCCAGTGCAGCTTGTCGCGCATCACGTCGAAGAAGCTCTGCTTGCCTGCAAACATCACGAGCGGCTTGCTCGCCGCGGTCATCTCGACGATGTCCCCCGGCAGAAACGAGTGGCCCCACTGGGCATCGACGGTGATCAGCACGCCGCGAACATCAGCGCCGAGCTGCAGCCGGATCACGGCCTGCGCACCGATCACGAGCGGTCGGTTGGTCAGCGCGTGCGCGCAGATCGGCGTCAGCGTCATCGCATCTTGACCGGGCAGGACGATCGGTCCGCCCGCGGCCATGTTGTACGCCGTCGATCCCGTCGGAGTGGAAACGATCAGACCATCCGCGCGATACGACGCCACGAACTCGCCGTCGACGAAGGCATCCATCTCGACGAGCCTGGCCATCGCACCCTGATGGAGCACCGCATCGTTGAGCGCGTAGCGAACCACCGGCGGCGCGTCCGGCCGGGTGAATGTCACCGCGATCCGCATTCGCTTGGTCGTCGGCAGCTTGCCTGCGAGCGCCCGGGCGAGAGCGTCCTGGGCCTCGTTCGGAGCGAAGCCGGCGAGAAACCCGAGCTGGTCAAGGTTGACGCCGATGACCGGCTTGCCCTGATCGGAGACCAGGCGAGCTGCTCGCAGCATCGTGCCGTCGCCGCCGAGGGCGACTGCGAGATCGACCGCCTCGCCCATCTCGATCTCCGGGACGACCTCGCACCCGGCGGGCGCGAGCTGATCTTCTGCCGTCACAACGGGCACATGGCCCTGTGCGAGCAGCCAGGGTACGAGATCTTCGAGGAGCACCCCGGCCTCGGTCTTGTCGGGTTTCAGGACGAAACCCACTCTCTTGGAACCGCTTGTCACGCCTGTGTTCGTATCACGGGGCGATGACACTGAACGAAGGCGCAGGTCCACTGGACCCGGTCAAACGCAGGTGTTAGACAGCCACACCGAGGTTTTCGTCGAGGACACGGCACGCGTTGCTCCTTGACTTACCTTTCGCGGCCTTGTACACGATCCCCCCTTCGAGTAAGCCCATGATGAACGCGACGCAAAAGAGCTCCTGGCTCACCAAAGAGGCCGGAGAGGCCCAGCGCGAGTGGTTCCAGATCGACGCGACCGGGCTCACGCTCGGCCGTCTCGCATCGCGAATCGCGCTGGTACTCCGCGGCAAGCACAAGGCCACGTACACCCCGAACGTCGATATGGGTGACTTCGTGATCGTTCTCAACGCAGGTGGCGTGAAGCTGACTGGCACCAAGCCAGACAAGAAGCTGTACCAGCACCACACGCTGTACCCGGGCGGTATCCGCACGCGTCTCGCAAAGGACGTCCTGGCGGATAATCCCGAGCGCGCGATCCAGGAAGCCGTGTGGGGCATGCTGCCGAAGGGTCCCCTCGGCCGCCGCATCATCAAGAAGCTCAAGATCTACAAGACCGACAAGCACGATCACGCGGCACAGCAGCCGCGCGTTCTGCAGATCTCGAATCCCGGCGCGCCGGTCGAGAAGAACTAAGGAATCCCATGGCGACGCAGAAGACGTATGCAACGGGCCGCCGCAAGACGGCGATCGCTCGGGTGTGGTTGAGCGCCGGTGACGGCCGCATCACGATCAACGACCGCAGCGACGAGGACTAGTTCTCGCGCCCGACGGCTCGCTTGGTGATTCGCCAGTGCCTCGAAG
>JACCQV010000378.1 GCA_013813945.1 Deltaproteobacteria bacterium
CTTGAACGCCTTCCACACCTTCTCGCGGAGGTCGCGGCGCGACGCTGTGGTCAGGAACGGATCGACGCTCGACCGGGTATTGACCACGAGCCACTTGCCGGGCAGCTTGCGCTCGGCGGCGGCGGCCTTGTACGAGGCGACCAGCGACGCCGGAAGGCCCGCGAGATCTTTCTTCTCGAGCACGACCCACGTGTTCTCGTCGGCGAGCACCTTGTTACCGAAGTCCGTGAACAGCACGGCCAGCTCCTGGTTGATCCGGCCCATCTCGGCCTTCTGTGCCGCGGTCAGCTTCGCGCCGGAGCGGACGAACCGATCGTAGGTGAGCTCGACGAGACGCTTCTGCTCGGGCGTCAGCTTGTCGCGTGCGGCGTGGACCGCGGAGAGCCGTGCGAACAGCTTCTCGTCGAACGTGATCTTGTCACTCGCCGCCGCGAACTTCGGCGACCACTCGCGATCGACCACCTGGACGTCGGGGGTGTTGAGGCTGCTCGTCAGCACGGAGAACAGCGTCTGCGCGCGATCGACGTGGCGGCCGAGATCCTCGAGCGCGACCATCGTGTTATCGAACGATGCAGGCGCCGGGTTCGAGGTGATCACGGCGACCTCGTGATCCTGAAGCTCGAGACCTGCACTGAACGCTGCCGCGAACAGGTCGGTCTTGACCTTGTCCCACGGCGGCACGCCGCCATAGGGACCGGTCCACGCTGCGAGCAGCGGGTTCTTGTCCGCCTCGGCCTTGAGCTGCGCGACCTTCTGCTTTGCCCCTTCGTGCGCTGCGCGCGCGACCTCGGCGGGATCTGGCATCGGTTGCGCGACGACTGCCGACTCCGGCTCCGGGGGCGGCGCCGGGACCGGGCCAGGGAGAGTCCGGCAGGACCCGAGGAGAAGGGCAACGAGACAGAGAGTGCGCATGACGCGCGCACCATATCGCGTGTTCAGCCCGCGCGCTCGGGGCTCGGCTCGATCCGCAGTCTCCTCGAGCCGGTCAGAACGTAGAGCACCGGAAGTAGGACGAGCGTGATCAGCGAGGAGATCATCATTCCGCCGATCACGACCCGCGCGAGCGGCGCCTGGATCTCCGCGCCCTCTCCGATCGCGAGTGCGACCGGCAACATGCCCAGCACGGTCGTGGCGAGCGTCATCATGATCGGACGAAGCCGGCGCCGTCCCGCTTCGGTGATCGCGGCGATCGCATCGAGCCCCTCCTCGTGACGCAGCTGGCTCGCCGCCTGGACGAGGACGATCGCGTTATTGACCGAGATCCCGACGAGCACGATCGAACCGAGAAATGCGTTGAGGCTGAACGTCGTGCCGGTCGCGAGGAGGATGATGACCACCCCCACGAAGCCAAACGGTACGGCCGACATCACGATCAGCGGATGGCGGAGCGACTCGAACTGCACCGCCATGACGGAGAACACCAGCAGGATGGCAAGAATCGCTCCGATCTGGAGTCCGGCGAACGTGTTCTCCTGCTCGCGCGCCTCTCCGGCGACCTCGAGCGAGAATCCCGCCGGCAGCTCGAGCTTCGCGAGCTCCGATTCGAGATCAGCGACCACCGCGCCGAGCGGCCGATCACCGAGCCCGCCGACGATCGACAGGACGCGCTCTTGCCCTTCACGTTCGATCGAGCCAGGGCCACGACGCACGCCGATCTGGGCCACTGCCGACAGTGGCACGACACCCCGCGGCGTCAGGATCGGGAGCTCACCGAGTTGCGCGGTCTGCTCCCGATCTTGCTCACGCAGCATCACGCGGACGTCGTACTCGTCGCCGCCGTCGCGCAGCCGCGTCGCCACGCGGCCGAGCACGTAGGTCTCCAGGGTCCTTGCGATCTCGGGCCGACTCAGTCCGAGATCCGCGGCGCGTTCGGTCGCGATCGAGATCGTTCGCTCCTCGAGCCCTTCCTCCCGCCCTGGACGCACATCCGCGATCCCGGGCACCTGCTTCATCAGCCCCTCGACGCGTTTCGAGAGCGCCGCCGCAACGTCGAGGTCGTGACCGCGGATCTCGACGACAAGGCGCTCGCCCTGGCTGCCCCGCATGAACCGCTGCAATGGATTCGTGGTGCGCTGCCGGATGCGGACCTTGATCCCGGGGATCCCGACGGCGACCTCTCGCATCTTGCTAACGATCTCCCCGGCGCCGCGATCGCGCTCGGACACCGGGACGAGCGTCAGCTCGACCTCGCCCTCGTGACCACCACCCGGGCGATATGCGTTGTCGGGGCCCGCCGAGCTGACGATGTTGAGGATCTCCTCAGGCTTCACCACGCCGTGAATTCGCTTCTCGAGCTCCTTGACGACGTCGCGGGTTCGCTCGACCGGTGTCCCGATCGGCAACTCGAAGTCGAGATCGACCACGCCTTCGTCAGTCTCCGGCATGAGCTCGACCTGGACGGCGCTCGTCAGGCGGTATGCCCCGAGCAGAATCACGAGCGCACCCGCGATGGTCAACCAGCGAGCGCGCAGGGCCGCTCCGAGCACGCGAACATACAGCACATCGAGAGAGATCAGCCGCCGCTCGAACCACGACGCAACCCGCGCGAACAACCCGGCGGTCGGCTTGCGGCGTCCGAGCAGCCGGGCGGCCAGCGTCGGCACGAGCGTGACGGCGACGATCAGCGAGCACACCTGCGAGAACACGACAACCATCGCAAGCTCGGCGAAGAAGACCCCGGCGAAGCCCTCCATGAACATGACCGGCGCGAACACCGCGATGGTCGTCAGCGTGACCGCTACCATCGCGCCCGTCACCTCGCGCGCACCATCCGCAGTGTCGGCGTCGAGCTCGCCAGGGTATCTCCCTCGCTGCGTCATCGCGGTGCGCGTGACCTCGGCGGCGACCACCGGCGTCGGACGCGCGCCTGCCTTCGCTGGCGCCGACTCGTCGTCGCTCTTCAGCAGAAAGGACGCGCCGATCGCCGCAGCCACCACGGCAACGACGATCCAGGCGATCCACGCACGAGACTGCCTGGGCTTTCGATCGAGGCGGTGCGCGGAATCAACGTCCATGACCTGACGAGTATTGCCCCTGGACCCGCCCCGCGGCGACTTGTTCACACACCGCAACACGCCTCACGTTTCGCCCGAAGACCGCAGGATCACCCGCGTGATCTCCGGCGGCGCACCCACGCGGACCGGCGGTCCCCAGTAGCCGGCTCCGCGACTGACGTAGAGCTGGGTGGCACCGATCTGGTAGCGACCGGCGAGCAGCCCGCCCTGCTGGATCGAGACGAGGTAGTGCCAGGGCCAGACCTGGCCACCGTGGGTGTGCCCTGATAGCTGCAGGTCGACGTCGTGCTTCGCGACCTGATGAACTTGCCGCGGCTGATGCGCGAGCATCACCACGGCGCGTTGCGGATCGCGCCCTGCCATCGTGCGAACCAGATCAGGACCGTGATCCGGGTAGAACTTGCGGCCGCCATGGTCATCGATGCCCGCGAGATCGAAGACGGATCCGGCGCGTTCGATCGCGACGCGCTCGTTGCGCAGCACACGAATCCCGAGCGACGCGATGTGCGCGACCCACTCGGCAGCGCCCGAGTAGTACTCGTGGTTCCCGGTGACGAAGTACACACCGTGCGGCGCCTTCAGCAGCGCGAACGGAGCAAACGCGTCTCGCGGCTCGTCCACGGAGCCATCGACGAAGTCGCCAGTGAGGACAATGATGTCGGCGCCGATCGCGTTCGTGCGTTCGACCAGCTCCTCGATGAACGCGCGGCCGATCGTCCCGCCCACGTGAATGTCGGTGAGCTGCGCGATCGTGAAGCCATCGAGCGCGGGGGGCAGCCGCTTGAGGACGACCGGCACGTCGACGATCTCCGCATCTCCGAGCGCGCGCGTCAGTCCGTACCCGACCTCGCCCACCACCGCCGCGCCGACGAGACCTCCGGTGATCCGGGCGATCGCTTGCCGGCGCGAGGGATCCGCCGGCGTCGACTTGCCCGCCACCTTGCGACCGATCTTGCGGGCGGACCACACGATCAGCCAGACGAGGTCCGTGATCAGGAGCCCTGCGAACGTCAGCGCAAACAACGACCAGCCGATGAAGGCCGGCCAGGCGAACGCACCTGTCGTCTTCGGTGCGCCGTTCGGTCCCGTCGCCATCACCCATGCCATCGGAGCGATCGTGATGAGCAGCCCGACGGTCACGGCGATCTTGACAGCACCCTTGAGGCTCGTGCGGCGAGCGAGCCGGTGCCACACGTAGAACACGAGCACCAGCAGGATCGCGAGGCGCAGGATGCTGGCCATGCCTCAGCTCTTTGTACGTTCGAGCCACTTCTGCGTGCAGTCGAACATCATTGGCATGCCCTTTTGAATCGCATCGACGATGCCGCGCTCGATCTTGCCGGAGAGCAGGGGAATGTTGACGGTGACCTGCCCCTTGTACTTGCGGCGGACCTGGCCCTCACCCGCCTGCGTGAGCTCGTAGATCGCGGCGAGCTGCACTCGACCTCCGGCGATCTGCGGCGCGACGATCAGGTCGATCGCGTCGTCCGCCTTGCGCCACGTCATCGTCTCCAGATAGCGCAGCTTGCCGCCCGAGACGAAGGCACGGACGAACCCGGGAAGGGGCTTGAGGGACGTCACGCTCCACGTGGTCTTGCGGATCTTGTCGTCCTCGTGGTTCTCGGTGACGACCCGGTCGCCGAGCTCCGCCACCACGTCCTGCGTCGCCAGGTGATCGGGGTCGAAATAGGCATCGAGGACGGTCCGCGTCGACGGGACCCGAAACACGTGCTCGTAGCTGAACTCGGTCGTCATGACTTCTCCAGATGAATGCGTACAATGCCCGCGGTGCCTCCGCAGCTCCTCGACGACACGTTTCTGTCCGATCCGCCGAAGTCTCTCGTGCTCGATGCCGGATTTCGCTTTCACCATGGCGAGGTCATCGCGCCGTTCACGATCGTCTACGAGACGTTCGGCGAGCTGAACGCGGCGAAGAGCAATGCGATCCTCGTCTGTCACGCGCTGTCGCCGGGAGCGCACGTCGCAGGCAAGTACAGTGAGGCGGATGCGCGGCCCGGGTGGTGGGACGGCCTCGTTGGATACGGCAAGGGCATCGACCTCACGGACCACTTCGTCGTGTGCGTGAACTTCCCCGGCTCGCCCTGGGGAACCACCGCGCCCCGGTCGATCGATCCGGCGTCGGGCAAGGCGTACGGCTCGCGCTATCCGTGGGTCACCGTCGAGGACATGGTCGAGTCGCAGCGGCTCGTGCTCGATCACCTGGGGATCGAGAAGCTCCGCGCGGTCGCGGGTGCCTCTCTCGGCGGGATGGAGGCCCTGATGTGGGCCGCGCTACACCCCGAGCGGATCGGTGCGGCGATCTGCCTGGCCGGGGCGGCGTCGGTGCCCGTCGCGAGCGTCGCGTGGCACTTGATCGGGCGAAAGCTCGTGCAGAGCGATCCGGCATTCCAGGGTGGCGATTACTACGGGAGCACCGACTCACTGCGCGGGCTCCAGCTCGCGCGGATGGTCGGGCACATGACCTATCTGTCGGATGAGGCACTCGAAGCGAAGTTCGGGCGCAAGCGGCGCGGCGGCACGCGGCAGTTCGAGGTCGACTCGTACCTCGAGCACCAGGCGCAGAAGTTCGCCGCCGCGTACGACGCCAACTCGTACATCCGCGTGCAGGCGGCGATGGACGAGATGGATCTCGAGGAGCGGTTCGGCTCGCTCGATGCTGCGTTCGCGAAGCTGAGCGCCAAGGTGCTCCTGATCTCGTTCGATACCGACTGGCTATTTCCCACCGCCGAGCTCGTCCGGATCCAGCACGCGATGCGCCGCGCTGGCGTCGACGCAACGCACCTCGAGATCGGAACCCCGAACGGCCACGACGCGTTCCTCGTCGACTACCCCCTGATCACGCCGCCGATCCGCGACTTTCTCACGGCCTACAGCAGATCGACCCAGACCTCCGAGCCGACGACGGTCACCCGGTAGCGACGCAGGCCGAGCGACGGCATGTGCTCGCAGCGGCCGGTGTCGAGATCGAAGCGATATCCGTGGACGCGACACACGACGCCGCGTTCCTTGAGCACACCGTAGTCGACCAGCGAGACGTCATCGTGGGGGCACACGCCAGGGAACGCGATGATGGCGTCGTCGAGGATCGTCAGCATCACTGGCCACGTGACGCCACTGACCGGGAAGCCGCGGAGCTCGCCAGCGACGACGTCGGCGACCTCGCAGACGCGAACACGGAGGGCCATCGCGCGCCTCAGGTCACGAGGGCGATCACGAGATTCGCGGCCGTCGCAGCCGCCACCAACCCACCGATGATCCACCAGCGTGCCGAGCTCGGCGACGACACGACGGTCGCGTTCGTCGGGGTCGCGATCGCTGCCGCGACGCCGGCGGTGCCCATCGGCGGCGGCTTGGTCGGCGGCTTCGGCAGGGGAGCCAGGACGGGAATCCCGGCCACCGGTGTGTTGAGCCGATATACATTGCGTGGCTCGAGTGCGAGGCGGAGCCCGGCCCGCAACTCCTCGATCGTCTGGATCCGCTTCTCGGGATCGCGAGAGATCGCACGCTCGAACAGGTCGACGAACGCCCGCGGTGCGTCCGAGCGCAGCATCCCGATCGGGTATGGCTCGCTGTGGACGATCAGATTGAGCGTCTCCTCGATGCCTTCGGCCCGGAATGCCGTGCGCTGCGTCGCCATCTCGTAGAGGATCGTTCCCATCGCCCAGACATCGGTCGACGGGCCGACCAGATCGTTCTGCCCTGTTGCCTGTTCCGGGGACATGTACGACGGCGTGCCGAGCATCTTGTGGACGCCGCTGAGGCGGCCCACGCCGCGGAGCTTGGACACCCCGAAGTCGAGCAGCTTGACGCGCTCGTCACCGGAATCATCGATCGAGATGAAGATGTTCTCGGGCTTGAGGTCGCGGTGTGTGATGCCGTTGCGGTGCGCGAGTGCGAGCGCCGACATCGTCTGATCGCCGATCCGTGCGATCGCCTCCCACGGCATCACGCCTCGCTGCAGCCGGACCTGGAGCGAGTTGCCGTGGAGGAACTCGAGGACCATCGCGGGGGTCCCATCGGGGAGCTCGACCCAGTCGGAGATGTCGACGACGTTCGGGTGGCGCAGGCCGCCGATCAGCTCGGCCTCGCGCTGGAAGCGCTGCACCGCCTCTTCGTTGTGGGCGAGCGCCGGAAGCAGGCTCTTGATCGCGAACTGCCGCATCAGCTTGACGTGCTGTGCCTCGTAGATCATCGACATCCCGCCCTCGCCGATCTTCCGGACGATGCGATAGCGGTCCGCGATGACCGCATCCACCAGAGGATCCTCCTCGTCCACGACTCCCACTCTACCTCAACGGGCTCACCGGATCTCCGTCGCGACGGCGATCAGTTGCTGGACTCGCAACCGGGCGCCAGACTGCTGCATGATCCGCGCGGTTCTGTTCGATCTCGATGGCACGCTCATCGACTCGCTTGCCGACATCTCGTCCGCGCTCTGTGCGGCGCTGGCCGATCACTCGCTCGCGCAACCCACGATAGACACCGTGCGAACGTGGATCGGCGGCGGTGCCCGCAACCTGATCGTGCACGCCATCGATGCCGCGCGGCTCGCGCCCGACATGGTCGATGTCGTTCTCGCCCGGTTCCGCGTCCACTACGCGGCCGCCCCGATCGTCAAGACCCGCCTGTATCCAGGACTCGCGCCGGTTCTCGATGAGCTCGTCGTCGCGGATCTCCGGCTCGCGGTCCTGACCAATAAACCGCACGACCTCGCGGTCCGGATCTGCGGCCCGCTGCTCGCGCCATGGCCGTTCGGCATGATCGTCGGCCAGCGCGCAGGCGTCGCGCTCAAGCCCGATCCCGGTGCAGCACTCCAGATCGCGGCTGAGCTCGGGGTGCCACCCGAAGACTGCGCGTTCGTAGGAGACTCCGCCGTCGACCTCGACACGGCGCGTGCGGCCGGCATGCGCGCAGTCGGCGTGTCGTGGGGCTTCCGCCCACGCGACGAGCTCGAGGCGTGCAACCCGTGGCTACTCGTCGACGACCCCGCCGGCTTGCGCGCGCTCCTGACCTGACTACGAGTCGCCGCCGCTGGACCGATCGCGCTCGCGCTGCTTGCCGAGCTGTGAATCGAGCATGCGTGCCATCTTGTCCACAGCGGTCTGGACCGCGACCTCGAGCTCCGACGCGTGGTGCTTCACGGCAACAGGAGACCGACCTTCCACGCGCACCTCGACTGTGCACCGGATGTCATCACCGCCCGATTTGGGCCCGTTCTCGTCGGCGAGGTGAACCTCGACCGTGGTGATCTGGTCGCGGAATCGGTCCAGACCGCCCTCCACGGCAGCAGTGACGATTTCGTTCAAGCGCTCACTACCCTGGATGTTGTCGTCGTGCCTGATCTGGACTTGCATGCGGTTCATCATATGCGAACTGCGTACCACTCCTCCGTTGCAAGATTCTTTGAGCGTTGACAACCCATGGACCCACCAGCATCCTCCGGCTCTATGCTGCCGACGCTGACCCGCGCGCTGTGCCTCCTGCTCCCTTTGATCGTCGCCTGTGACAAGGGGCCGACCACGTCGAGCTCTCAGCAGCCTGCCGTCGCGACCGCTCCGGTCGCCACCGCACCGGCCGCCACCGCGACGACGCCCGAGGGCACCAAGTTCGGCGCTGGCGTCACGCTGACCGACACGGTCGCCGTCGACGCCATCCTCGCTGACCCCAACGCCTACAAGGGCAAGACGGTCCGGGTCGAGGGCATGGTCACCGACGTCTGCCCGAAGCGCGGCTGCTGGTTCGAGCTCGCCGGCTCGGCGCCGGGCCAGAAGCTCAAGTTCAAGGTCACCGATGGCGAGATGGTGTTCCCGATGGACGCCAAGGGAAAGATCGCGATCGCGCAGGGCGAGGTCTCGGTTCGCGAGCTGACCCTCGAGGAAACGAAGCAGAACGCCGAGTACGAGGCCAAGGAATACGGCAAGGCGTACGACCCGGCGAGCATCACGACTCCCAAGATCGTCGTCCGCATGGACGGCACCGGCGCCGTCTTCCGCGACAAGATCTAGTCCGGTGCGGTGGCGGCACCTGTTCCGGGTGGTGCACCGCGACATCGGTTACGTCGCGGTCGCGCTGACCCTCGCGTACTGCCTGTCTGGCATCGCCGTCAATCACATCGACGACTGGAACCCGAACTACTCCTACGCGGAGCGCAGCGTCGACATCGGACCGCTGCCCGCTGGTTCGCTCTCCGACAAGGAAGCGTACGTCGTCACCAAGCTCGGGCTCGATCGCAGCCAGGTTCGCGGCCACTTCCAGGAGACTGCGACCGAGCTGAGGGTGTTCCTCGTCGAGGGGCAAGAAGCGCGGGTCGACATGACCACCGGTCGCGGCTCGCTCAAGACCATCACGAAGCGCGCCGTGTTCTTCGAGGTCAACGCCCTTCACCTCAACAACCTCAAGGGCATCTGGACGTACGTCGCAGACGTCTTCGCGCTCGCGCTGATGATCCTCGCGCTGACCGGCATGACGATGATGAAGGGCGATCGCGGCTTCCTCGGGCGCGGCAAGTACTTCGTCGGCGCGGGCCTGCTGATCCCGATCGGGTTTCTGATCTACATGTACAGCGCGTAGACTTCTGCGATGTCCGTCAAGGGGTTCACGGCGTCGCTCGATACCCTCGTCCGGGCGCGGTACCCCTTCGTGTACCTCGTCTCGTGGGAAGAGAAGCGCGTCGATACGATCCTCGCCGAGCTAGCGCGCCGTCACGGAAAGCAGCTGGTCGAGTGGTCCGCGATCCGTGGCCTCCGGCGAACGGGGGGAGCACGGGCGGCCACCGCCGTCGAGAGCGTGACCAAGCCGGTGGAGACCATCGTCGCGATCGGCAAGCTCGCTGATCCCTCGCTGGTCGTGCTCAAGGACTTTCATCCATATCTCGACGATCCGCACGTCGTTCGCGCACTGCGCGAGCTCAACCACGACATCACGAACAGCTACTCGACCGTGATCCTGGTCTCGCCGGTGCTCAAGATTCCGGTCGAGCTCGAAAAGGACGTCACCGTTCTTGACGTCCCGCTGCCCGACTTCAACGATCTGCTCGAGCTGCTGCGCGGAATCGCAGGCGTCCTCAAGGAGCAGGGGCGCGCGACGATCAACCTCGATCGCACCGACGTCGAGAGGCTCGTACGCGCGGCGATCGGGTTGACGCTGAGCGAGGCCGAGAACGCGTTCGCTCGTGCGATCGTGACGGACGACAGGCTCGATGCGGACGACATCCAGCTCGTGCTCGAGGAGAAGCGGCAGGTCATCCGCAAGAGTGGATTGCTCGAGTACTTCGCAACCGATCAGGATCTCGGCGGCGTCGGCGGGATGGTCTACCTCAAGCAGTGGCTGGATCGCCGTGCGGCCGCATTCGGCGACAAGGCGCGCCAGTTCGGCTTGCCCGAGCCGAAAGGTCTGCTGCTCCTCGGCGTCCAGGGCTGTGGCAAGAGCATGACGGCGAAGGCAATCGCCTCGCAGTGGAAGCTGCCCCTGCTGCGGCTCGACATGGGAAGGATCTTCGGCAGCCTGATGGGCTCGTCGGAGGACAACGTGCGGCGAGCGATCCGGACTGCCGAGGGTGTCGCCCCGGTCGTCCTGTGGATCGACGAGATCGAGAAGGGACTCTCGGGCGCACGTTCGTCCGGCGAGACCGACGGTGGTACCGGAGCACGCGTGTTCGGTGCTCTGCTCACGTGGATGCAGGAGAAGACGGCTCCCGTGTTCATCGTTGCCACCGCCAATAACATTGCCGACCTTCCCCCCGAGCTCCTGCGCAAGGGCCGGTTCGACGAGATCTTCTTCATCGACCTGCCCTCCCGCGCCGAGCGTGCCGAGATCTTCGCGATCCACCTTCGCCGTCGCGCACGCGAGCCGACGACCTTCGATCTGCCGAAGCTCGCCGATCTCGCGCGCGGCTTCAGCGGCGCGGAGATCGAGCAGGCGATCGTCGAGGGTCTGTACCAGGCGTTCGACGAGAGCACCGAGCTGGCGCAGTCTCACATCGAGCGCGCGTTGACCGAGACGCGTCCGCTCTCGACGACGATGGAGGAGAAGATCGCCGATCTGCGCGCATGGGCAGCGACCCGCGCTCGCGCTGCATCTCCACCGACGGCTGACGACTGATGGGAAAGCTCGCGCGGTTTCTGAAGCTCGAGCGCGCGCGCCCCGTTGACGACGATCCTGCGCATCCCGGGTCGCCGAGCGGAGGCCGTTTCGCCAAGCTCGAGCCTCGCCACGAGGCTGCGCAGGAAGCGGCGGCGGATCCGTTCATGCCGAAACCGGAGCGCGAGGTCGCTCTCGAGGTCGCGCACGACGCTGCCCCGGCTGCCGACAAGGCGAAAGCCGAGCGGCGGGCACGTGCCGAGGCCGACCTCGCCAGCGCACGAGAGGTCGCGCTCGCCAGACAGGCCGCGCTCGACGAAGCGCAGCCCGAGCTCGCCACCCGCGCACTCGACACGCTGGTCCGGATGACCAACGCGCACCGCTGGACCGTGCTCGGCGGCGGCGCGGTCGCCATCGGGATCGCCGCAATGATCTTCGGACCGACCGCGTGGGGCCTGCTGGCGATCCTCCTCGGTGTGGTGATCGGCAGCGCCTACGGGGCGAAAGATGCGTGAGGGCTAGTCGAACGACGCCGTTGACTCGACGAGCTCCGCCGCGACCCGATCGTCACCTTCCTCGACCACGAAGCGCAGCGGCGTGCGATCGCGATTACGGGCGAGCCAGATCGTGACGTCGAGCGTCACCGAGCGATCCATCGCGCGCACGACCGCGTCGACGCGCAGCGCCTTCTTGCCGAGTGCCTCATCGGACACCGGCGTGAACACATCGAGACGGTAGAGCTCGCCGCCATGCATCAGCCACAGGTAGCCCGGCGCCGGGGTCGCCTGTGACCAGGTGCGCACGATCGCGAGCGCACTCGTCAACGTGTGCAGCGGTTGGCCATCGGGGGTCCGCCTCGGCGCCTGCCCGCGAAGCGTGAACGATGCAGCACCGAGCTCCGCATCCACGCGTGCTTCGGGCTTCCCGCGGCGCCCCATGATCTCGGTCGTCGAGCTCGCGTGGCCACGATCGATCACGGTCGACATGTCGTAACGCACGCTCGCGATCGCATTCGCGAGCATGCCGGTGCGAAACGACGCGCGAACCTCCTGACCGCCGCTGACGAGCTCGGCCCGCCCGACCTGCATGCCCTGCCAGAACACATCCCACGCCATCTCCTCACCGCGGTGCAGCTGCGGTGCGGTCGAGGCGAGCGCGGCGGGCGGCGCATCCGGCACCGGGGACTGCGTGCCCGGCTTGCGCACGCAGGCAGCGAGACAGAGCAGGATCACGGCGCGGCGCATGCTCTCAACGTACGCGCACTTGCCCGGAATGCGTCACGGGCGCCAGAGTCTGCCGGTTCTCGCCGCGAACCACCGTTCTTCACGCTGGATCGCCTAACCCCAGGGATCGCTTGTGTTGACCTCGTAGGCGTAGGCGTAGGCGTCTGCGTAGGCGACTCCGAGGCAACCGGCCGAGCCACCGGCCGATACCGGGTCGATGTTCCATTTCCAGACGCTG
>JACCQV010000379.1 GCA_013813945.1 Deltaproteobacteria bacterium
GAGCGAAGCAGCGGCCAAGGCAGACGCGACGCGGCTGACAGCGATCCTGAACTATGTGAGTCAGGCGAAGGCGGGAACCGGGCGCGTCGAGCCAAAGGGCGCGACGCTCCACGCCGACTTCACGGCGCGCGGACCGGAGATCGACGCGTTCGTGACGACCGCCCTCGCCGGCGTGTTCGGCGCGGGGTTGCCGCGCGATGTCGTCAACGACGCGATCGCCGGGCCTCCGGACTGCAACTCGCTCGCGGCCGCGGTTTCGCGCTACCTGGAGACCAGCCTGGTGAAGGCACCGGAGGGTCAGCGCAAGGAGCTCGAGGCAGCGATGGGTCAGCTGACTCCGAAGCTCCAGAAGGCGTACGTCGACAACTGCACAGCCGACAGCTGGTCGGCCGACTCGATAAACTGCCACGTCACGAACACGACCGGTCTTGCTCGGTTCGAGAAGTGCCGCGAGACGCTGACCGAAGTGCAGCGGGAGCACCTCGATACGTCGCTGAAGGCGGCGCTCAACCTCGGCACCCGCGTCGACGGCGCGACGCCCTGAGCTTCTGCGGATCCTGCAGGACTGTCGCAAAGACACCACACAGCTCCCACGATCGAACGCGGGGTTAGCACGACTGGCGTGGGATCTCGGTTTGCACCGACCTACCCGCGAATGCGCCTCGCTCTCCTGATCGCCGCAACCCTCGCAGTGGTCCCCGCGTGCGAGGTCGACTGCTTCGACGATGGGCCGCTCGAGCAGGCGTACCTCGATGGCGAGACCGCGGCGGAGCTCGAGAATGCCGCGGTCTACGACGAGGCCTACGCGATGGCCCGCGCGCTGACGCGAGCCGATGGTGAGCGTGAAGGCGACCTCGCCGGCTACAGCGATGGGTACAACGCCGGTTATCACAGCCGTGATGGCTACGGCGCGGGGTACTCCGCGGCGTTCGATCTCGGCGCCTACGATGGATCACGCGACGTCACCGCGTGCGACCTCGGCAGGAGCGACGGATCGAGCGAAGGCGATGCCGCGGGCCACGGTGCGGGCTACGACGCAGCGTGGTCGCAAGGCTGGAGTGCCGGGTACGAGGAAGGCGTCTCTGAAGCGCAGGCGTGGTGTTCGTCATCGGGTCTTGCGCCGGCGGCGTCCGCACCAGCCGACGAGGAGGAACCGTCGAACTCGGCCGACAGCGAAGATCTGCGCGAGTGTCGCGCGCGCGGCTACGGCCTGATGGTGGATCTGACGGCCCGATCGCGCGGGCTCACGGCCGGCAAGCGAGACAACCCGGAGTTCCAGGCCGGATATCGCGCGGCGTATCCGGTCGCGTTCGCGCGCGGCGAGCCGGTGGGCGTGGACGACGGCTATCAGGCTGGCTGGTCTGCCGGTTACGCGGCTGGATACGGCACCGGCTTCGCGGCGATCTACGACGGCTGCTACGACGACGCCTACCCCGAAGGCTACGACGACGGCTTCGACCGCGGGTGGTCGAGCGGCTGGGCCGATGGGTGGAGCGACGGATGGTCCGAGGGCTACGACGACGTCGTCTGCACCGGCTGATCGATCAGCGCTCCTGGCGCCTGCCCGGTGCCCAGTCGACGATCCGATCCGTGCGCGTCTCGAGGAAGCGCGCGAGCCGGTGATAGTCGCTGCCGGTCTTGATCATGCGGACCTCCGTCTTGAGGGTCAGCGGATTGACCAGCTCGGTGAACGGGACGTACGCGAGCTCGAGCTGGCCGACCACGCTGACGAGGTGACCATCGAGATCTTCCTCGACGAGGCCGCGATACGCGCCGATTCCGAGCTGACTGCCGAGCATGACATCGAACGCATGCGGCGGTGCGCAGCGCGACTCGTAGCCCATCTGAAGTCCGGTGACCTTCTTCTTGCGCTTCGTCTTCTGCTCGTAGCGCTTGCCCACCAGCTCGGCGACCAGCTTGCCGAGATCCATGCGGCCGAGCGAGAGGTGACCGTGTTCGTCGCGCGGAAGATCCTTGATTGCCTGCTCGTCGAGCATCTCGGCGAGTCCCTCCGCGAGCACCACGGTGCCGTAGTGCTTGCCGCGCTTCTCGCGCGTCACGATCAGATCGACGATGCGATCGACAAGCCCATCAAGGGACAGGCGCGGATCATCCGCCTTCCCACCGGGCATCGCGAGCGAGCCTTCGACGTCCTCGCCCGCCAGCACGAGGTTCGCCTCGCCTGCGATCGCCACGCCGTAGGATAGCCAGCCCGCCTTGCGGCCCATCGTCTCGACGACGAAGTAGCTACCCGTCGACATGGCATCGGCGCGCAGGTTCTGGAGCTCCTTCGCCATCACGTCGACGGCGGTGAAGAAGCCGAACGTGAAGTCGATGCCGCGATAGTCGTTATCGATCGTTTTCGGCAGATGGATGACCTGCACGCGACGAGCACCCTTGGGGAGGTGCTTCTGGTACTCGTGCAGGAAGTTCGCGGTCTTCAGCGTGTCGTCGCCGCCGATCGAGATCAGCGCATCGATCTCGAGATCGACGAGCGCGTTGTAGACGTTCCGCAACCGCGTCGTCTTCGTGGGGTCGTCGAGGTCCGCGGGCTTGTCGATTCCCTTGCCGGGATTCGCGCGAGCGGTGCCGATCACGATCCCGCGCGTATTGCGCAGACCGCTGAGGTCCTTGAGCTCGAAGATCCGGTAGTGCTCGTCGGGCAGCAGCCGGTGCGTGACCGGGTGGTAGTCCTGCAAGTTCGAGTAGCCGTGGAAGAAACCGATCACCTCGCGGCCATCTTCGAGGAAGGACAACGCGGCGGCGGAGATCACCGCGTTCGCCGCGGGCGCGGGTCCTCCCGAGAACACCAGCGCGACGCGTTTGATGTGATCGCCTTTACGAGACATCGATACCTCCAGAGGAGGCGCAGCCTACATCGCCAGGCCGATGTCTACATCGTCAGCGAGCCATGCTTCGAACGTGAGCCGCTTCGATTCGGGCACCCGCTCGAGACGCGGCTGGCTAGCGGGCGCGTGAGGTCCGAGCGTTGGCTTTCGCGCGACCGCGCTGCAGCTTGCTCTTGGCGCGGCTGACGCCCGCCTTCACCCGGGAGGATGCGCGCTCGGCGATCCCCTTGACTTCACCGCGGGCCTGACCCGCCTTGCCCTGCGCGGTGCGAACCTTGTCGCCCGTCACGCGGCCCTCGATCTCCTTCGCCTTGCCTTTGATCTTGTCCATCGTCGAACCCATGGTGCTCTCCTTGAACGCGCCCTGGGCGCGCCGTTGTTGTCCACCCGCTGGGTGCATCGTGCGTGCCGACGAGCATGCGCGTCACGCACGTACTTGCAGAGTGTGCGGGGGGGCTGCCCGTGGCGCTCGCGCTCACCTCCTCGTGTCGACAACCATTCGTGTGGACTCGTGCGAAGCTCGGTTCGTGTCGCAGATGGCGCGTGAAGCTGGCGAGGCGGCGGCAGGTGCACGGCGCCAGATCACGACGTGTTTCGACCGGTTCGCGGAGCTCGCAGATCGCCTGCGTGCCCGTCCGCCGAACATGATCGTGACCTGCGCGCGTGGCAGCTCCGACCATGCCGCCACCTACGGCAAGTACCTGCTCGAGACGACGGTGGGACGAGTCGTGGCGTCGATGGGACCGAGCATCGCGTCGACCTATGGTCGGGTGCCGATCCTCGATGGCGCGCTGTTCCTCGCGATCTCGCAGAGTGGGCGAAGTCCGGATCTACTTCGGCTGACCAAAACCGCGCGTGCAGCGGGTGCTCTGGTCGTCGCGATCGTCAACGACACGACGTCACCACTCGCCGCAAATGCAGAGATCGTCCTGCCACTGTGCGCCGGAGTCGAGACGAGCGTTGCCGCCACGAAATCGTTTCTGCTGACCGGGGTCGCATTCCTCCAGCTCGCGGCGGCATGGACGGATGATCCGGAGCTTCGATCCGCAGTCGCGGCTGCTCCCGATATGCTCGCAGCGGCCGCAGCGCTCGACTGGATACCCGGTCTCTCGGCGCTCGCTTCTGCGACGAGCCTCTTCGTGATCGCGCGGGGTGTCGGCCTCGGCGCGGCTGCCGAGATTGCGCTCAAGCTCAAGGAGACGTGTCGTCTGCACGCCGAAGCGTTCAGCGCGGCCGAGCTCCACCATGGACCGATCGCCCTCGTCGGACCTGGCTTTCCGATCATCGCGCTCGGCCAGAACGACGCCACGCTTCCGGCGACTCGAGACGCGATCACTCACGTGTCTGCGCTCGGAGCGACAGTGCACTCGACGCTCGACGGCTCGCTACCGGAGATCTCCGGAGTCCCGGCTGTGCTCGCGCCGCTGTGTCACGTCCAGAGCTTCTACCTCGCGGTGCCCCAGCTCGCGGCGGCTCGCGGTCATGACGCCGATACGCCATCGCACCTGCGCAAGGTGACGGAGACCATCTAACCCCAGGGATCGCTTGTGTTGACCTCGTAGGCGTAGGCGTAGGCGTCTGCGTAGGCGACTCCGAGGCAACCGGCCGAGCCACCGGCCGATACCGGGTCGATGTTCCATTTCCAGACGCTG
>JACCQV010000380.1 GCA_013813945.1 Deltaproteobacteria bacterium
CAGCGTCTGGAAATGGAACATCGACCCGGTATCGGCCGGTGGCTCGGCCGGTTGCCTCGGAGTCGCCTACGCAGACGCCTACGCCTACGCCTACGAGGTCAACACAAGCGATCCCTGGGGTTAGATGCTGCGCGGTAGCCGATCAGCCGACGTCGATGTTCGTTGCCACCCGCCAGCTCAGGTGGAAGATGCAATCGTCTGCGCCATCGGCGATGCAGCGGCTGTGCTCCACGCCGACCGCGATCCCACCGGCACGCTCGACGACGCCGGTCAGGAGGCCGGCCGTCGACGCGCAGAGGAGGACGTCGCCAACACCGTGGGTCACGGTCACCTCGGCCCCGGTGTCGTGTGTAGTGACCGAGGCGTCGCCCCAGGTGTGATAACAGCGCCAGAACAGGTCCACGGCGCGCAATACCTGCGTCGGGCTCATCGCCGTCGGATCGGCACCGTAGAACTGGCCGAAGCTCGAGTCCACGACGGTCCGCCCGAGCTGGAATGCGATCCGGTGGCACTCAACGTGATCCTTGCCGAGTGTGTGAAGGATCGAGGTGAACCCACTGGTCGGGTGCCACGCCAGCGCGGAGCTCTGTGGGGAAAGCGCGAGCGCCACGTCGGGGAGCTTGCCCGAGATCTCGCCGATCCACGCGGCGCCCCGGCGGGCCCCGAGGACCTCGTAGACCGAGCGGAACAGCACGCCCCGGGTGCTCGGCACGGTCGGCGGTGCCGGACGCAGTGACGACACGCGGGACGTGGGGTTCGGCCGCGCGGTGGCGTGCTCCATCGTCATCCGTGGCTGCGACCAGCGGTCCTGGCCGTCCGAGACCGCGAGCGCTTCGGACAGCGCCTTCGCGAACTCTCGGGCGCTCTGCGGTCGGCGGGAGGGATCGGGATCGAGGGCTCGCAACACGATGGTGTCCACCGGCCGAGGCAGATCGCGCCGGATCTCGGTCAGCGCGGGGGGGGTGTCCGCTTGCCGGTGCAGGATCTCGAGCGGGCTGCCATCGCCGAACGGTGCCTGCAGCGTCAGCAGGACGTATGCGAGCGCGCCGAGGCTGTACACGTCGGTGGCCGGGGCGTCGCCGCCATCGCCGAAGACCTCGGGTGCGGTGTACCCCGGAGTGCCGGCGCGGTTGTTCTCGCCGCTGCGACGCACGGCGAGCCCGACATCGACGAGCACCGACCGCCGATTGATGCGATCGATGAGGACGTTCTCCGGCTTGACGTCCCGATGCAGCATGCCCGCGCGGTGGACGGCCTCCAGCGCGCTGGCGACCTGTTCGATGATGCCGACGACCTCGGGGATCGGGAGGTGACGCCTCCGCCGTCGCGCGGCGTGGAGACGCGCATCGAGCCCCAACCCCTCGACAAGCTCCATGGCGAAGTACACGTCCGACCCTTCCACGCCGAACGCATAGACCTGGACGAGGTTAGGGTTACGGATCCGGGCGAGCGTCGCGGCCTCCGCGCGGAATCCTTCGACGAAGCCAGTGTTCCGCACGAGATCGGGCCGCAGGACCTTGAGCGCGACCTGGCGGCCGAGCGCCAGGTCCTCGGCGCGATAGACCACGCCGAACGCGCCGCGGCTGATCTCGTGGCGGATCTGATAGACGCCCCCGAGCGTCGTGCCGACCCTGAAGTCGGGTTGTGCCGGCGCGTCCGCCACGACCGCATCGGCGAGCGCGATCACCTCGCCGTGCAAGCGGGCGCGGTCTCGTGCCGCCATCGCCCGGCCGAGCGCAGCTTCGCCGGTGTCGTGGTCGTAGCGCAGCTCGGCGATCCCGGCCGAGACGGTCAGGTTGATCGGCACCTTTTCGTGGAAGACCTGCGTCGCGTCGATCGCGCTGAGGATGCCGGTGAGCAGCGCGACTGCCTCCTCACTGGACGCCCCAGGCATCACGACCGCGATCGAGTCACCGGCGTAGCGCGCGACGACGTCCTGGGCGCGCATGTTCAGGCGCGCCACCTGCGCGACGTGCGTGAGCACCGCGTCGCCGGCTGGGTAGCCGTTGCGCTCGTTGATGATGCGGAGGCCATCGACGTCGATGATCGCGACGCTGAACGGCTCGCCGCGGTGCTCCGATGCGGCCACGCGCTGCGACAGCTCCTCCTGGAGGGCCGTGCGATTGGCGACACCGAGCACGGGATCGATCCGCGACAGATCGCGCAACTTCTCGCGATCGGCCACAAGTCGCTCGTGGACCAGGCGCCACGACAAGTCGGCGGAGAGCCGGCTGCCGAGGTCACGCAGGTGCATGAGCGCTTGACGCGAGAACGGCAGGGGGCCGGTGCGACACAGCAGGATCTGCGCGAGCGGGGGCGCGTCATCGTGGGAGAGGGCCAGGCCGAAGAACGTGCGATAGGGGCGGTCGGGGCGGATCGGCGCGATCACCGTGGTTCCGAACTGGCAAACGGTGTCGCACAGCGGCAGCAGGTCCTTCACCACCCAATCCGGGAGCGCGCGCGCCGAGTAGCACGTCGCCTCCTCGGGCAACCGCACGACGCAATTGTCCGCCCCGAATGCGCGCGCCAGGCGGACCGCGAGCTTCTGGAGCGTCCGCGGGAGGTTCACGCCGAAGACGCTCAGGCTCAGGAGCTCGCGCAGCAGCAGGTCGGCGTTCACTGGCGGGGCAGCGCTCAGCACGTCGCGCAGGGTCGTCTCGTCGGGGTGCGGAAACAGCACGCAGTCGGGCATCGGTGCCCCGGGCGTCTGGGGGATGGACCACGGATCGCCGATCGCGATCAGGCGGATCGTCTCGGGGAGCCCGCCCGCCAGCGCTGCCATCAGCGTGCTCTCTTCTTCACCGAGCTCGAGCAGGACGGCGTCAGGCGAACCTTCGCGGATCTGGGCGAAGACCTCTCCCGCAGACGTAGCCAGACGCACCTTGGCGTCACACGCGTTGAGCGCCCGGATGAGCTCGGGCTCAGCCGACGACCCGCTATGAACCACGATGACGGCCGCCATGGTCTGCCCCTCCCGGCAGATCGTATCAGTGCTCGTGGCTTCGATGGCCGGCGCCGCCGGAAAGTCGATGGCTGGCGCACCTGCCGGGGCCGCCTGCATGCAGACCGGCATGGGCCATGATGCGGTCGTGCGCTCGTGGTTCCGTGACGGCTCAGCCGGCACGAAGTGCAACGGCGCGCACATCCGGATCCGGATCCTCGATCAGCCGCGCAAGCGCGCCATAGACGTCCGCGACGCCGCGTCGCACCCACGCCGCGCGCGCGATCTCGATGCGAACCAGCGGGTCCGGGTCTTGTGCGAGGTGATCGATCACGACGCCGTCGCCGATCAGCTTGAACTGCCACTCGAGCGAGTGGGCGACCGCGAGCCGGCGCATCGGATCTTCCGACATGGCCCACGTCGTGACGAGGTGAGTCGCCTCGATCGGGCGCATCCGCGCGACCGCGAGAGCGAGGCCGCGACCGAGTGCCGCGGCGGCGTCAGATGGATCGATGACGTCGGGATCGATCGCCACGTCTGCCGTCAGCTCGACAGTCGAGTCGTCCGCGGTCGCTGTACCGACTGCGGTTGTCGACAGTGCAATCGCCGTCAACCGGGCGAGGAGACTTCGCAGAGAGACCTTCGGCATGGGGGTGGTGGGCGGCAACATCGTCATCGGCGTTCGGCTCGTCAACCTGGGAACATGGGGAGGGTGCTACCTTGTTCCCGATGCGGTGGATCGTCCTCGCGGCCGTGTTGTCTACCGACCTGGCGGTCCCCGACCTGGCCCGCGCCGAGCCCACGCCCATCCGGTGCGAGGAGGTGGCGACCGCGGATCTCAGTATCGATGGCCTGCTCGACGACTGGGGCAAGAAGGTCCTGTTTCGAGCCGGTACCGCGCCGGATGGAATCATCTCCCTGCGCTGCGGCTGGGATGGCACGGCGCTCGCGCTGGCGCTCGATGTCGCGGATGACCGCGTCGTCCGCCTCCACAGCAAGGGCCACGAGGACCACGTCACGATCACCGTCGGCGCGGGCGGCAAGCCGGTGAACCTCGACCTGTTCCCGGGCAACGCGCTCGCGAAGGCGCGGATCGTCAAGCCGGCGAAGGTCGCGGCCGCGGATTCGCTCCAGGCCAAGGGGTTCTCGCTCGAGGCCCGGATTCCTGCTGCGCAGCTCGCCGGCTTCACCGCGAGCACACCCGCGCTCGATCTCCGGATTGTGTTCGTCGACTCCGACAAGGCCGCTGGCGGGGACACCACGGAGATCGTCATCGACGCCGCGATCGAGCTCGGAGATCGCAAGGATCTGCTCGATGACTTTCTGCGCTCGGTGCGGCTCAAGCGATCCGACGTCAAGCTCGACAAGCTCGACAACCTCGATCCCGATCGACGCGGCAACGAGCGGATCGTCGCTGGCGGCACCGTGATCGGTGTGCTCACCGATCAGTTCGCATTTGTCTCGCTGCCCGCTGCGAAGCCGTCCGACGTGAAGAAAGTCGAGCTCCTGCCGCTCGGTGCGAAGAACCTGAAAATCGTCTCTGCGATCGTGCGTCAGGCCGGCAACGGCGGCAGCCGCGATCTGCTGATGCTGTGGACCGTCTGGAGCGGCCAGCTCCAGCCGCTCGCGCAGATCGAGATCCGAAAGGAGCAGGCTGGCAAGATCCTCGAGACGAGCTGGAAGCTCGTGAAGGGCAAGAAGGGCAGCGAGCTGCGGATCGAACCGAAGCCCGCCGTCGGCTGGACCGCCGAGACCTGGAACGAGATGCCGGCCGATGACTCCGATCCGATCTTGCTGCCGTGGGACACGGCGAAGGGCGGGGTCGCGTACTCGCTCAAGGGCGCCGAGGTCACGCGTCGCGATCTCCCGGTGCCGAAGAAGAAGCGCTGACTACGGCGCGGCACTCGACAGCACGATGTCGGGATACAGCGCCTTACCCTCCGGCGTCGAACGCACGGCGGCGATCACTTCGAGGATGGCCTGGATCGGTAGCGTTCCGTCCGCGACCACGACCATCGTTTGATCGTCCGGGTACGGGTACTTCGTGCGCAGCTCCGCGAGCTTGCGTCCGAGCTCGACGAGATCGATGCCCGGGTTCGTCTTCATCAGCAGTGCCGGCTTCGCCAGCGTCCCGGCCTTGCCGGAGATCGAGAACAGCTTCAGCTCGCTGCTGCTGAGCGCGATCGCAGGCTGCACGTGCGGCGCTGGTTTGCCGTCAGGTGGAACGGTGTGCCGGACCCATGCGCTCGCGCCGCTGGGAGGCAACGCGATCGGCGCGCTGACCGTCTGCGCACCTGCTCGAGCGAGGATCGAGACCGCGATCAACTTGCTCGCCTGGAGCGTGGACAGGATCTGAAGCAGCGTCGTGACCGGTGTGCGGCGGTCGAGCTTCAGCAGCACCCCGGCCGTCGGAAAGTCGCTCGTGTGCTCGCGAAGCTTGGGGATGATCATTCCGAGCGCCCCGCCGGTGAGATCCGCGGCGTCTACCTTGCCATCGCTGAGCGCGATCACGGCCTTGCCCTTCACCGTCAGCGCCGTCGGTGACGCCGAGATCTGGGGCATCGGCCGGTCGGCACGATCGAAGCCGGTGCTCGCGACCTCGGGCAGCTCGATGCCGGGCGACACCGTGTCCGTGGCCGGAGCCGGCGGGATCGTGACCACCTCGGCGGGCGGTTCCGCTGGTGGCTTCGACGATCCACACGCAACGAGGCAAGCGATCAGCAGGAGGCGCATGCCGGCACCCTACTCGCTATGCAGACTCAGGTCGACGAGGCGACGTGGCCGTCGTCGTACGGCAGGTCGTCGTACTTCTCATCATAGAGCGTGCCGAGGTGCCGCCCGACGAAGACCTCGATGAGATCCGGGTCGTACATCTTGCCCGCGGTCTTGCGCAGGATCGCCTCGCACTCCTCGATGGAGAGCGCCTTCTTGTACGGTCGATCCGTCGCCATCGCGTCGTACGCGTCGGCGATCGCAACGATGCGTGCCGAGATCGGAATGTCGAGCGCGACCATCTTGTCGGGATATCCGGAGCCGTCCCAGCGCTCGTGGTGATTGCGCACGGCCGGCATGATCGGATGAAGCATCTCGATCTTCGAGGCAATGTCGTAGCCCTTCACCGGATGCTCGCGCATGTGAATCCACTCGGCGTCGTCGAGCGGGCCCGGCTTGAGAAGCACGGCGTCCTTGATTCCGATCTTGCCGATGTCGTGGAGGAACGCGCCGAACTCGAGCGTCTCGAGGCCGTCGACGGGATAGCCGGCTTCCTTCGCGAGCACGAGCGAGTACGCGGCGACGCGGCCGCAGTGACCCTTGGTGTACGGGTCCTTCGCTTCGATCGCTTCGGCGAGACCGAACAGCGCCTGTCGGTTCGCAATCTTCAGCTTCTCGTAGCTCTCCTCGAGCTCCTTCGTGCGCTCCTTGACGACCACGTCGAGCAGCGTCTCGCGGCGCTGCAGCTTTTGCTGATCAGCGGATAGCTTACGAACCAGCTCGCGCTGTTCCTCGACGAGATTCAAGAGCTTCACGCCCTCGCCGACGAGCGCGACCAGACGCG
>JACCQV010000404.1 GCA_013813945.1 Deltaproteobacteria bacterium
AGCTGCCCGAGCACCGGGTCCTCCGGGGCGGTGGGACGCGGTCGCGACGCGCCACCGCTACATCCAAGGAATGCGAGCCACACCCAGGCCGGTCTCATTCACGGCTAGGGTAACCAACGCCTGCCCGTGCTACCACCAGGCAAGTCAACGACTTCCGCGTATGAATCCCGGCACCACGCCGTGCGTCGAACCTGCACGGTGCCTGTTGGGCACTCTGGAGAACGAGATATGGACCTCATCGGACTACTGACTCGGACGTTCCTCGGGTTTGCCAACCCGGCCCCGGCTCCCGTTCAACACGTCGTGACGATCCCGCTCGTCGCCACGCCGACGGCGGTCGCCACCACGCCTGCATCGGCCAACGAGGTCGTCGACAAGGTCCAGAAGTTCTACGCGAGCATCAACCAGGTCAGCGCGCAGTTCCGCCAGGCGGTCACCTACGACACCTTCGGTAGCACCAAGACCAGCGATGGCACGATGTTCATCCAGAAGCCCGGCAAGATGCGCTGGGATTATCTCGAGAAGAAGAAGACGAACACGGTCGTCAAGAAGAGCTTCATCTCGAACGGCTCGTACCTCTACATGGTCGAGCACGACAACAAGCAGGTCATGAAGAAGAACCTCGCGCAGGATCTGATGCCGGTCGCGGTGTCGTTCCTGTACGGCAAGGGTGATCTCAAGGCCGAGTTCAGCTCGGAGCTCGACAAGAGCGGCAAGTACGGCTCGAAGGAGGACCTCGTCCTCAAGCTGACGCCGAAGAAGCCGTCCGCGCAGTACAAGAACCTGTACCTCGTGGTCTCGGCCAGGGACTTCCACGTCACCCAGTCGGTGATCATCGACTCGTCGAACAACGTGAACCACTTCCGGTTCTTCGCGCCCGACTTCCAGAAGCCGATCAAGGCGAGCTGGTTCGAGTTCGACGAGCGCAGCGTGAAGAACTATCGCGTCGTCGATGCGGATCAGCAGCAGAACCCGGGCGCCTCCGGTCCAGGCGTGGAGGGTCCGCCCTCGCTTGCGCCCAAGACGCCCGCGCCTGCGCCCGCGCCTGCGCCGAAGAAGTGATGCGCGCGCTGCTTGCCCTGGCGATCGTGCTCGCTCCGGGAATCGCCGCCGCGCAGCCCGCGTGGGCGAAGCTGAGCGCACCCGAGGTGCTCGCGAAAGTCGACGCGACCTACGCGAGCGCCAAGGGGGTCTCGGCCAGCTTCACGCAGACCGTCGTCAACACCACGTTCGGCACGACCACCGTCAGCACCGGCACGGTGTACGTCGCGCGGCCCGACAAGATGCGATGGGACTACACGACCAAGAAGCAGTCTCTCGACAAGTCGTTCATCTTCGACGGGACCACGCTGTGGGTCGTGGAGCCTGCGAATCGACAGGTGCTCAAGCACACCGTGGTGTCGGGCACGATGCCGGCAGCGATCTCGTTCCTCACCGGCGGTGGAGGGCTCACGAAGGAGTTCACGGCCAAGGCGCCTTCTGCTCCGAACCAGCACGTACCCGGCGCGGTGGTGATCGAGCTGTCGCCGAAGCAGCCGACGGCCCAGTACACACGGCTCTTGCTCGTGATCGATCCAACCGCCTGGACGGTCGCGCGATCGATCGTGACCGACGCCAACGGCGCTTCGAACACGTTCGAGTTCGCTGGCGTGAACTTGAAGGCCAAGCACAACGCGAGCATCTTCCAGTTCAACCCGCAGCGAGTTCCGACATACAAGGTCGTCACCGTCGCGCCGCCCGCTGCGTCACCGACGACCTCCAAGAAGCTACCGGCACCAGCGCCGGCGAAGTCGCCCGCTCCTGCACCGAAGAACTAGTCGAGATCGTCGCCGCACCGCGTTCGGCACGCGTTGATTGAGGCGATACATGCCCGAGGGACGACGCCAACGAGAGGTACGCCATCGATCGGGCTTCAGCTTGCTGGCTTGGGGCACCGACGAAGCGCCTCGCGGATCACCATCGCGATCTCGGATCGCGCGCCCACGTGGGCGCACGCCTCGTCGACAGCGGCCCGCGCGATTCCCGGCTTCCATCCAAGGCCGACCAGCGCATCGCGCGCTTGCGTCCGCACGACCGCGTCGTCCAGTCGCATCGCGCCCACGGGAGTACGGTTCGATACGATCGGACCGACCGGGGCGAGATGATCGTGACACCGCACGGTTTCGAGCTGATCGGGAGCCGTGCCGCGGATCGTCAACTTCCCCGCGTGGTGCGCGGCGTGGCATGCCGAGCATCGCAACGTCAGATTCCACGGATCGTGTGTGCCGCCATTGGTGCGCGCGATGACGTGGTGGATCTCGAGCCCACGCGCGGATCGGCAGCCCGGCGTCTGGCAGCGTCCGTGATCGCGACGCCACACGAACCGCGCGACTGCGGGCGGGATGTCCTGGTACGCGCGAGCGGGCCGATCGCCGTCCAGCGAGCCCAGGTGCTGTGCGTCGCAACGCGCACGCTCGACGGTGCCGGCATCAATCGGGACCTGCACGCCCGCACCCTCTTGCCAGCCCTGATCGCACCGCTCGCAGACGACCACCGCGATCTGGAACTTCGCGCGCCCCGTGGGTTCGCCCTCCGCCGCTCCCTCGAGCGCAGCGTTGCACAGCGCAGCAATGAGCTCGTCCTCGTCCAGGTGGCGGCCGTGTTCCTCATCGAGGGCGAGCGTGGCTTGCCGCAGGAGTGCGAAGGTCGCCGGCGACAGCTTGTAGCGGACGTCGTGACTGCGGATCTCTGGATCCGCCGGGTCGTCTGGATGATCGCCCAGCGCATGGCCGGCCACGAGCTCCTCGAGCTCGCGCTGGTTCTTGCCGGTAGCGGCCTCGAGCCACACCGCCTCGGTCTCCGGCGTCGCGACGCGGACCAGCTCGCGAACGGCCGAGAACGTCAGCCCATCCAGCTCGCCGAGCGACTCCGTCAGGACCGGGAGGTGTGCGAGCGCCCTCGCGACCCGCAGCCGATCCTGCGCGGTGCGGGGTGCGTACCCGAGCACGCGCTCCATGTAGTCGAGGATCGAGACCATGCCGAGTGGCTTCCAGATCTGCAGGCGCTCTGCCTCGCGCAGCCAGAATGCTTCATTCGCGTCGAGCGCAGCTCGCCGGCGCGCGTTGGCGTGAAGGTGACCGTGAACCTCGCGCCAGTCGAGCTGCTGTGCCCCCGTGGGCGCCGCACGGACCAGCGTGACCATCGATTGCTCCTCGTACCCCACGTCCCGCGATCCATCACGCAGCATTGTCCACGCTCCTCGTCTGTTTCGAACTTCTCGAATACCACGCGAAAATTGGAGACGACGTCCTGCGTCTGGAACGACGAAGAGCGTTTTCTCGTCGAGAAAGTGGCATCGGGTGCTCGACGCGCGGAGCGCACACGCGAGCGCGCCATGGTGCAGATCAGTGCAGACTCCGCGAGTACGTCGCGTGGACGACGGAAAAGCACGTCAACGAAAATCGTCGCAAATCGTACAGAAGTCATCGGTTGGCCGTCGCGATGCCATCGGTAGTCCGTCACGTCACTACCGTCACAACGTCACCACCGTCACCACCGTCATCGGTCAGCACGCGCCACGTCGGCGGTCAGTCGTCACCGACGTCAGCGATAAGCCGTCAGCGATGAGTTGGCTTGCATCCGCGGCGTTCGACCACGTCTTCCCATCAGCACTCTCGTCTGGGGTTCGCGGTCCTTCGCCGGGTTCTGTCGCGCGGCGGTCAGCGTCGCTCTCTCCGTGTGACCAGCGCGATCGCCGAGACGCCCGCGTCCTTCGTCGCTTCCCCTCCGGAGCCTTCGCCCGTTCGCGCTCTGCTTCAGGTCGGTCGCGCGTGCGCGGTGCTCCGAGCAAGGTGCAGCCAGCCGCGATGAGCAACGCCGGTGCCCGAGCGCAGCTCTGGCCGTGACAGCTAGGCTCCGTAACTTGCCTGACGCAAGAACGGGATCCTCGAGGTTCGCACTACGCCCAAGTGCACTGCAGCTCGGGGCGCGTCGATGACCCGCGCCGTGCCTTCATTCACGACCGTTGCCGCGCCCGCGTCCTTCGTCTCTTCCCGTCTGGAGCCTCTGCTCGTTCGCGCTCTACGTCAGGTCGTTCGCGCGTGCGCGGTGCGTGATGGTTCATCCTGTCCGGATCCTCTGCTCGCTGACGTTCCAGGCCATTCGCGCGTGCGCGGTGCGCGGTCGCTCCGAGCAGCTGGTTCGAGCCCGGGAAGCAGCGTGAACAACCACCGCATGGTCGACCGGATCATGAAGAACACACGGGAAGCGCCGATGCGCCGTCGAGGGTCCGCTGTCGCTCGCTCTGTGAACGGCGGCGCGTTGCCACGCCGAAGAAGTAGCTCGCTACGTCTTGTTCACGCCGCAGAACACACCGCTGAACTTCCCCACGATCGCCACCTTCTTGCCGCTGTAGGTCCCGGCGTTCGGTGTGAACGAGATCGGCTCGCGCACGCAGATGTCGAGGTCGTCGCCGACCTTCTCGGGCGTCCGGTCGAGCGTGATCTTGCCCTCGACCTGCGTGAAGGCGTCGATCCCGACACCCGGTGCCGCGCCGTGCCACGCACGGACATTGATCTCGCCCTCCTCCTGCGTGTGACGCAGCGCGAGCGTGTCCTCGCACGTTGTCTTGTCGTGGTTGTAGAGCTGGACCATGTGCGTCGTGTAGCCCGCATTCATCAGCGTCACGCCCTTGCCGTGGCCGAGGCCCGCGATCGGTGCGCCGTCGAGGGTGACCGAGAGCGGTGGGCACGCCTGAACCCCACCGAGCGCGACCGCCGGTGGAGTCTGAGGAACCCGCTCGGCATCACCGCTCTTGTCCTTGCCGCACGCGAGCACGCACAGCGTGAGGCCGATCGCCGCGAGCTTCGTCATCCGTCGACGCTAGCTCAGGATCGGCGCCGCGCCGCCCAGGTGCGGTGCAGATCGAACCGTCGCGTGCGCTCCCAGGCGGTCCGCGCGGACAGCGTGCCCGCGGTCGCGACGAGGCCCAGGGTCATGCCACCGATCCAGGGCAACACGAACACCGCCGCGATCGCGACCGCTGCGATCACTCCGAGCACCGCGAGTCGCCGATGCGTGCGAGACCGGATCGCAGGTTCGGCGCACAGCCGCGGCGCGGTGGTCGGCCCCGTGGCGCGGGCGCTCGCGAGCATCTCGTCGCAAGCGTGAAGCGAATCCACATCGGCACGCCAGACGGCGACGTCCCGGCGCACGTGCAGCATCTGCTCGATCGCAGGCGCGCCCTCTCCGTCCATGCGCATCTGTTCCACGATCTCGGCAGGAGTCCGGTCGTGCAGCTCACTCCACGACAGTGCGTGACCGTCGGTGATCAGACATGCGTCTCGACAGCGGCGAATGCGGCGGGCGATCCGGCCGATCGCAGCGCGCGCGCTCGGCGCGTCATGGGTCATTCGCATCCCGAACGCCGAGCAGCTCTCGTGCGGCGCGAAGCTGCAGCGCACGTCGCGCAGCGGTCCGCGGCCGGAGAGCCAGTGGCGATAGAACGCGATCAGCCAGGCGATCAGACGCAGGATCAGAGGCACCCCGGGTCGCAGCCGATGTCGCAAGCGGGAAGCGAGATC
>JACCQV010000412.1 GCA_013813945.1 Deltaproteobacteria bacterium
TCGCCGTGGCGGTCGGCATCGCCGTGCTCGCGGCCGACCGGGCCGAGCGCGGCAGCGGCCAGCGCGCGACGACGACCCCGCCGGCGGGCCTGCAGGAGGTCGGGCTCTCGGAGGGCCAGGCGTCGGACTTCGACCCGCTCGGCGACGACGGCGAGCACCCGGAGGAGACCGGCTTCGCGCTGGACGGCGACGAGCAGACGACCTGGTCGACCGAGACCTACCGCGACAACGACCTGCTCAAGGACGGCGTCGGGATCGTCATCGACGCGGCCCCCGGCGTCGCCGCGCGGGAGCTCGAGATCCGGACGCCGACACCGGGCTGGTCGGCGGAGATCTACGCCGCGCCCGGCGACCGGCCCCAGAGCGCCCCGCCCGAGGGCTGGACGCTCGTGGGCGAGGCCGCCGAGGTGGCCGACCGGCACGTAGCCTTCACCGGAGGGCTGGAGCACGAAGACGTGGCTCTCCATCGGGGGCGGCTCCTGGGCATCGTCCTCGCCCCAGTTCCACCACCAGCGGTTGATGTTGGTCGTCGTGGCGAGGCGAATCTCGCCGTTGTCCTCGTCGATCGCGAACTGATCGCTGAGCTGACCCAGGACGCGGCCCGAGCCGGTGTAGCGGCTCTTGCCGGGCTGCGAGATGTCGAAGACGTGGACGTTGAGCTGATCCTGATCGTCGTTGAACCACCAGTACCACCACCAGTCGTGGCTCGGCTCGGCGAGAACGATCTTGTCCTGCGACGAGTAGAACGTCGCCCAGTTCGACACGACGTGATCGGCATCGAACTTCAGGTTGTCGCCGAGCAGATCGAACGAGATGATCGACGCGATGCCGCGCGCATGGCTGTCGGTCGGGCGATAGAACGACTGACACGATGCCTGATCGAGGCCGTGGGTCGTGAACACGCCGCTCGGGTTCCGCACGAACATCTGCGGGATCAGGTCACGCAGCTTGAGGTTGCGGATCCGGCGCTTCATCTCGTTCTTCGTGTAGGTCTTGTTGTTGCCCGACGCCTCGAGCAGGTCCCACCAGCCGTTGAGCTCGTGGCGGTCGATCAGTGAGTACGTCGACACGCGGACCGACGTGTCGATCTTGCGTGCGGTCTGGTACTGGCCCTCGTAATAGACCTCGCGGATCAGGCGCGGTGCCGTGCGATCCGAGATGTCGAGCACGGTCATCTTCGAGAGTGCGCTCGACCGCCAGTACCAGCGACTGGCGTCGGATTCCTGGAATCCCGTCAGCGCGCGCAGCGGATGACCGACCGGCAGCTGGCCGACGTTGATCATCGAGAACACGACCGCGCGGCCGCCATCCTTGTCGAGCAGCATCTCGCGCGGGTGGCCTTCGATCTTCGTGACGCTCTCCGGCGTCAGCTGACCGAACTGCGGCACCCCGAAGATGTGCAGGCGGTTTCCGTTGAGCGTGTACACGTGATAGCCGTCGGTCTTCACGAGGTCCGCCTCGTCGACGCCGGCCTCCTGGTTGTTCGTGCCGGAGTAGTCGACGCCTTCCTGGCGACCATCACCACTCGTCGGTGAACCACCCGTGCCACTGTCCCCTTCGGCGCCATCGATGCCGCCCCAGCCGCGGTTCATGTTCCAGCGATCGATGTTTGCCCAGACCTCGCGGATCAACATGTCCTCAAGGTCGGTCTCGAGCTGCGAGCACGAGCCGTACTGGGTCAGCGAGGTGGTCTGCGCATAGACGTGGTCGGCGGGTGCACCGTCGTCGTCATCGGTGCACCCCGCGAACGCCAGCAGCGCCAGGGTCGAGGCCAGGAGCGCGGACGGCAAGCGACGGATTGGCAGCATGGTCGCCAATCGAGCAAGATCGCGGCCACGCGCGACTCGAGGCGTGGCGCCGAGTTAGCCACGCCGCTGGCTGCGCACATCGTGGGTGAACCGAGGAACGCGCGGCCCGGACGCTCAGAAATCTGAGCCCCCTTGGTTCGTCACAGGCCCGCGATCAGGGGCTGCGGTACCGGAGCAGCTCGAGGATCGGGTGCACCGTGTGCTGCTCGACGAACGGCGACAGCGAGTAGACCTCCTCGTAGTGATCGCCCTCCGCTTCGACGATGTACGGGTCACTCGGGTCGAGCACGTAGTTGTAGGCCGGGACGATGTAGCCGACGTAGTTCTCTGCGAGGCCAACGCAGATCGGATAGCGCACGCCCGGGTGGGCGAGCACGAGATCTCGCATGTACGGCGGCGCCGGCGCCTCGTCGAACTTCGGCAGGTTCGGCTTGGTCGAATCGAACAGCGGCCAACCCCAGCTCCACGACCCATCGTAGCCACCGACCCACAGCTCGGGATGGAGCTCGCCCGGTGCCGTGATCATGCCGAGCGGCCCGACCTGGAGGTACGACGAGCGCATCTGCAGCCACGGATAGTTCCCTGCGTCGATCGGATCGTCGGGGTTGTACCCGACGAGCACCTTCTCGGTCTCCTCCGCGGTG
>JACCQV010000418.1 GCA_013813945.1 Deltaproteobacteria bacterium
CAGCGACGGGATGGCCTTCCTCCTGGCCAACGCGCGGCGGTCGAACCCGGCCCGCGATCGAAAGACCGGCCGACTCCGGACCGGCCTGCTCACCGTCGGAGGCCGTTCCTAAGTGATCACCTATGAGTCGAGCCTACCGTTAGTCGTGACCCGGCGACAGTGGACGCTCCGTGGCGGGGATGCCGAATGTGGGACCGTACTCGTCATCACGAGTCACGCTGACCGACTCGACACCCTCGCGAGTGAGATCGCAGCGCATGGCTACTACACGTTCATCGCGATCCCCGATGCAGTCCCCGTCTTGCTGACGGTGACGCAGTTCGACCTCGTCGTGGTGATGGATGATGTGGCGCCGGCCGATCGCGATCAGCTCGCGCCGGTCGCCGCCAAGCTCCTCACGCTCACGGCCGCGGAAGAAGCCGTCATCGTGGAACGAATTCGCTCTCGGCTCGGGAACTGACGCCGTCGCGCAGCGTGCGCGTCGCCCTGGATCGCTGCCACGCTGTGCGCCATCGCGCGGCCGTGAGCACGAGCAGGTCGCCAACGATCCCTACGAAGCCACCTTGCGTGGCCAGCTCTCGACCGACGGCCGCCACATCTTCGGGACGCGCGATCAACTCGAGCCCCGTGGAGCGCTTCGCTTCGGTCAATGTGACCGCGGCGCTCGGTTCGCCGATCACCTGAACGAGTTTGTCGAGAACGAAGCCTTCGAGATCAGAAGGCGGGGGGTCGGGTACAGCCATGAACGCCGGCACGCCGTTCAAGAACAATGCCGATGCGACGGTTCACGAGAGCCGACGCCGCACGACCTCCTGCTTTGCCCGCAACCGCTCGGCCAGCGCCCCGCGCCCGAGGGCCGCCGCACGAGCCGCCCCTACGCCCAGCCAGCGGACTGCGTGGCTGACCGAGCCCGCAGCGAGAAACGCTCGGCTCGCCGACAACGCCACGGCGACATCGCCTTGATCCTCGTCGTGGCGGCGCTCGAACAGCGCCTCCGCTTCGTCGGTCTTGCCTGCGGCGACGTAGAAGTCCGCGAGCCCATCGCGCATCGCACCGACCCGCTCCGTCCCGTGCGGAACGTTCGTCAGCGCGGCCGCGTATGCCGCCGCGAACTCCTCGTACGCCTGGACCGTGCGCTCGACGTCGTCCTTGCCGTACGCCACCATCAGCTCGAGGAACGGCGCATAGAAGACATAGGTATCGATCGGGCACTGCAGTACGTCGATGACCTGATCGAGATCGAGCTCTTCCCCCTCGTGTGCCGCGGCCGCAAGCGTCGCCGCTTCGATCGCGATGCGTGTCGTGCCGAATCGCGCGCGCGCTTCGTCGAGGCCATGCGCGCGAACCACCTCGGAGACGCGCTCGGCGCGAGCAACGTGCTCGGTGATCCGATCCCAGTCGAGCAGCCGGTTGTCCGGCGGGCTCGCGGGGATCTCGAAGTCAGGACCGAAATGGTCATCCCACGTCGCCCCTCCTGCGGTCAGGGCGGCTCGGGCAGCGGCGATCTCATCGGCTGACAGCCAGCTGATCCGCATCTCTCCAGCGTAGCAGGAAAGCCCTACTTCTTCTTCGGCGCCTTCTTTGGTGCCTTCTGAGGACCCTTCTTGACCGCGCCGCCCATCGCTCCAAGCTCCTCTTCGGCGCGCTTGGCACCCGCGGGATCCTTGCCCTTGTTGAGCTCGATGTACTTCTGGAACGCTGCGATCGCCTTGTCGTTCTGGTGGTCGACCTTGTACATGAACCCGAGGTCGAACCAACCTTCGGCGTTACTCGGATCGAGCCCGGTGGCCCTCTCGTACGACTTGATCGCCTCGTCGACCATCTCCTTGCGGCGATAGGTGACGGCGAGGTTGAAGTGGAAGTTCGAGTCGTTCGGCGAGAGCTCGACGGCCTTCGTGTACGCCTTGATCGCGTCGTCATCGCGCTTGGCGGTGCGATAGGCGACGCCAAGGTTGTTCCAGTAGTTCGCGTCATCGGGCTTGAGCTTCGTCGCCATCTCGAGATCGATGATCGCGCCCGGGAGGTCGCCCTTCTTGCGCCGCACCGTACCGAGGTTGCCGCGGATCTCCGCGTCCTTCGGCGCGAGCTTGCACGCGATGATCAGCGCCTCGAGCGCCTTGTCGATCTGATCGGCGCGGTAGTAGGCCATGCCGAGATTGGCCCACAGCACCTTGTCCTTCTTGATCACCGCGGTCGCGTTCTCGTACGCGGTCACCGCCTTGGGCATGTCGCCCTTGGCCTTGTAGAGGTTGCCGAGCGACGACCACGCCATCCCGTGCTTGGGGTTGGCCGCGACCGCCTTCTCGAGCGACGCGATCGCGTCGTCCTGCTTTCCCTGCTGCTTGTAGGCGAGCCCCTGCTTGTAGTGGGCGTCAGCGTTCTCCGCGTAGGCGGGAGCAGCCACCAAGGTGCCGAGTACGAACAGGATCCGGGCGAGCGAGCGCATGCGTCCTCCTGCCGGCTAGCCTACTACAAGTGGCCGGCGCGCCGTTCGACGCGGCTCAGCCCGGCGGTATTCAAGCCGTGGCGTGGTCCGCTGTGGGCGTCACGCCGAGCTCGATCTCGGCGAGGGCCTCGCCACTGGCGGCCACGCTCTGCGACAGCTCGTCGAGCTGCTGGTTCGCCCCGGTCGCCGTGACCCGCGCGGCCTCGAGCCCGGTGGCTGCGAGCTGGAACTTCTCGAGAGTCGTGACGTGGTTGTGCATGCGGGCGAGCAGGCGCTCCTGGCCCTGGCGAATGTGGCTGCGATAGCGGAGCTGATCCGCGAGCGCGCCGCGGGCCGCCTGGTACTGCGTCTTGACCTCGGTGTCAGTCGCCGCTTCGATCCGCTTGTCGAAGTTCTCCATCCGCGCGACGAGCTCGCTCTCGGTCGTCCCGCTCAGCTTGACCTCGGCGCTCTTGGCCGCCACCTCGAGCGTCTTGAGCACGCCGTCGCGAACGAGGCCCTTGCCGGCATCGCTGTCGGCCAGCTTGTCCTTCGTCGTGTTCCAGATCGCGACCGAGCGGTCGCACAGGTTCTTGACCTCTGCGTCGAGCGTCGTCGGCAGCTTGCGCAGCGCGGCCTGCACCGGGTCGAGCGCGACGGTCAGGTGGCGCGGGATCATCGCGAGCACACCGACCATACCCATCGCGGCGGCGGCGGCTCCGGTCGTGATCCACTGCGGCCACGACATCGTCTGCTGCGCCCCGGTGATCCGCATCGCGCACCACATCGCGATCAGCGCCGTCACCGTGCCGAGCGCGACCGACAGCGCACCCCGGATCCCGCGGGGCCCACCGATCGCAAGCCCGAGCGCGAGCAGGCCGCCAACGCCCGCGAGCATCGGCCAGCTCGGCGTCATCACGAACAGCGGAACCAGCGCTGCTCCTGCGGCGAGCATGCGCCACGGCGC
>JACCQV010000431.1 GCA_013813945.1 Deltaproteobacteria bacterium
GGGCTCGCTCGATGGCGACGAGGCCGCAGCGTATCGCTACACGGAGTGCCGGCTCGCACCGCCCGCGATGGCGCTCCTGTCCGAGCTCGACTTCGAGACCGTCGACATGCGGGCGAACTACGACGGCTCCACCGAGGAGCCGACGGTCCTGCCCGCGCGCTATCCGAACCTGCTCGTCAACGGCTCGACCGGAATCGCCGTCGGCATGGCGACGAACATCCCGCCGCACAACCTGCGCGAGATCACGGCCGCGCTGCTCGCGCTGGCCAAGGATCGCAAGATCGATCACGTCCAGCTGATGAAGCACATCGACGGTCCGGACTTTCCGACCGGCGGTCAGCTGCTCAACAGCAAGGTCGAGCTGCGCCAGATCTACAAGGACGGCCAGGGAACGCTTCGCGTCCGGGGCGAGTACAAGCTCGAGGAGAAGAAGCGCGGCGGTACCGACATCGTGATCACGTCGATCCCGTATGCGATGACGAAGGCGTCGCTCGTCGAGAAGATCGCCGAGATCATCATCTCGCGGAAGCTGCCGTACCTGGTCGACATCCGCGACGAGTCGACCGACGACGTGCGGATCGTCCTCGAGATCAAGAAGGAAGCCGATCCCGAGCTCGTGATGGCGTATCTGTTCAAGCAGACGCCTCTGCAGGCGAGCTTCCACGTCAACCTGACCTGCCTCGTGCCATCGAGCCTGTCGGGCGCCGCAGCCGATGCGCCGCCGCAGCCGCGCCGGATGGGCATCAAGGAGGCGCTCGAGCACTTCCTCGACTTCCGCATCATCACCACGCAGCGCCGGTTCGAGTACCAGCTCAAGAAGCTCAAGGACCGGATTCACATCCTCGATGGCTTCGCCACGATCTTCGATGCGCTCGACGAGCTGATCAAGCTCATCCGCGCCAGCGACGGCAAAGAAGACGCCGCGAACAAGATCATCAAGCGGTTCAAGCTCGACGAAATCCAGACCGAAGCGATCCTCGAGCTCAAGCTGTACAAGCTCGCGAAGCTCGAGATCAATCTCATCCGAGAGGAGCTCGCCGAGAAGGCCGCCGAGGCCAAGCGGATCCAGAAGATCCTCAACCACGACGACAAGCTGCTCGAAGTCGTCGTCACGGATCTCGAGCTGGTCGCCAAGGAGTTCGGCACGCCGCGCCGCACCAAGACCGGTGGCGCCAGCGAGGAGGTCGAGTTCGACGCAGATGCGTTCATCGTCGACGAGGACGCGAACGTGGTCGTCACGAAGGACGGCTGGATCAAGCGCGTCCGCGAGCTCAAGGATCCGAGCGCGACACGGACCCGCGAGGGTGATGCCGTGGCGTGGGTCCTCCCGGGCTCGACGAGACACCCCGTGATCTTCTTCACCAACCGCGGCTCCGCGTACGTCATCAAGATCAACGACATCGCGCCGACCACCGGCTACGGCGATCCAGCACAGAAGTACTTCAAGTTCGCGGATGGCGAGAAGATCGTGTCAGCGAGGACGCTCGATCCTCGGGCGATGATCCCGCCGACGCTGCTCGCGATGACGAAGCGCGGGTATGGCCTGCGGTTCGCGAGCTCTGCCCACGCCGAGATCACGACGAAGGCCGGCCGCCGCTATGCGAAACCGCAGGAGGGCGATGAGGTCCTCGGTGTGGTCGCGTGCAACGACGACGACACGGTCGTGGCAGCGACGCGCAACGGCTACGTGCTCCACTGCAAGGCCGACGATGTCGCCAAGCTCGAGAACCCGGGCCGCGGCGTCACCGTGATCAAGACGGCCGACGACGACCAGGTGATCGGCTTCATCGCCGGTCGCAAGGCGGACATCCTCACGATCGAGACCGAGAAGAGCGGCAAGAAATTCCCGCTTCCGGCAGATCCGAAGCAGGTCAAGGGTCGGGGTGGCAAGGGTCACCAGGTCATGAAGCGCGTCACGTTCATCGTGGTTCCGACGCCCGTCACGATCCAGCCGCTCGCGAACGCCGAGGGCGGGAAGGAAGTGAACTGAGATGGCCGGAACCAAGTACACGGGTGAGGACATCCAGGTCCTCGAAGGTCTCGACCCGGTCCGCAAGCGGCCGGCGATGTACATCGGCGGTACTGGCAAGGACGGCTACCACCACCTCCTGTGGGAGGTCGTCGACAACTCGATCGACGAGGTCATCAACAAGTACGCGACCAAGGTC
>JACCQV010000457.1 GCA_013813945.1 Deltaproteobacteria bacterium
GGTCGAGCGGCTGGCCGCGGCAGGCGTGCGCGTGATGTTTGACGACAGCAATGGCACGATGCAGGCGAAGGTCCGCGAGGCGTCGCTCCAGAAGATTCCGTACACGATCGTGCTCGGCGACAAGGAGGTCGCCAGCGACGAGGTCAGCGTGCGGGCGTTCGGCGGTGGCGACAAGGCGAAGATGGAGACGATGCCGTTCGCGGTCTTCGCCCAGAAGCTCGCCGACGAATCGCGCTTCCCCTGAGCTCCGCGCGTAGCGGCGCCTAGCGACGATAGATGCCGAACGCCACGCAGGCCTCGCGCGCGCCGTCGATCACGAGCGCCGCGCTCGGCGGGCTCGCGCCGAGATCGAACGACACCACCGCGCTGCGATAGGGCCCGTTCGTCGCGACCGTGTTCGTGAACCGGTACTGCCACCGCGTCTCCGTGCTCTGCGCATCCACGGTGCCGTGCAGCCGCGCCACCGGTACCTCGACGTCGAGATCGTAGCGCCGGTCGAGCGACACATCGTGGATCCCGAGCTGGAGCTGCACGGGCCCCGCCGCGTCCGTCGTGCAGCCGAGCTCGACGTACGCCATGCGCGTCGGCGTCGAGCAGAATGCGATCGTGTCATCCGGAACGGCGCGGCACATGTCGTCGATGCCGTGGACCCAACCTCCGGTTGCTACCCACTGGTTCGGCACCGTGTCGATCGACGGCATCGCGGGTGAGGCGAGCTTCCACGTGCAGGTCGGCGTTCCGGGCACGCAGCCCGTCGAGGTGGCCTCGATGGCGATCCCCGAGATGCTCGGCGCCGTGGCCACGCGCGGGAGGACCCACGCCGTTCCACCAAGCCGGCGTTTGCCCCCCTCGACGCCCTGGGTCGCGGCGAGCGCCAGGATCCGGTCGGCGAGATCACACACCATCGTCGCAGGCCTCATCACGCCATCACGCTGTGCGAACATCGAGGCCGCGATCTGCAGCGCATACGGATCCGCGGCGGGTCGTTGCGGGACCGGAATCCGTGAGCGGACATCGACACCGGTGCACGCCTCCTCGGCTGCCAGCCGCGGGGGCTCGTTCACCGTCGGGGGCGCCGGAGGTTTGCACCCCGTGACGATCAGCAGCGCGATCGCGATTCGCATCCTCACGCCATCGCACACCCGGCAGCGGCACGCCAGGGATGGCGCCCGCGCACGGTGTATCGCGTGCGCTCGCTCGCGCCGCGCAAGTCATGGGTCGAGCGCGCACGGCGCTTGGCACCCGGGCTGCACATCGAGGCCGCGTGCGAACTACGGCGACCGTCGTGAACGTGGCGCTCGCCTTTGCCGTCGCTACCGCCTGCTATCACCCGACGCTGCGCGATTGCGCAGTCGAGTGCTCGGCGCCGACCGACTGCAGCGGTGACCAGATCTGTCGCGATGGCTGGTGCACGGGCGAGGGCACGGACGCCTGCCAGGTGCCGTCGACCAGCGCGGATAGCGGAGCCGGCGACGCCGCAGTTGACGGGCCCCTGCCCGACTCCGATCCTGGGCTCTGCCCGCTGGGCTGCACGAATGGCACATGTGACGCCAACGGTGTCTGCGTGATAGATTGCAGCGCGACCGGGAGCTGCGCCGAAGCCGACGTCCGGTGTCCGCCGAACGTGCCGTGCCGCGTGATCTGCGGCGACGGCGCGTGCGCGAAGAAGATCATCTGCGGTCTGGCTACCTCGTGCGATGTCGACTGCGTCGGCACCGGCAGCTGCCGCGACGAGATCCAGTGCGGGACGATCCCGTGCGACGTCACCTGCAGCGGAGCCTCGTCCTGTGCGAAGCGGGTCAAGTGCGGGATGTCGTGCTCGTGCGACGTCCGGTGCACGGGGATCAACGCATGTGCCGAGATCGCGGAGTGCCCGATGGGAACGTCGTGCGCGCTCGGCCGCGGCTGCAGCTCGGTGGTTCCGGGCTGCGAAACCTGCGCACCCTGAGGCCGGAACGCCGCCACACGCGCGGCCGAAACCACGCGAAAACGGCCGGCGCCTCGTCGGCAACCGGCCGTTTTCATTCGTGTCGTAGGCACATGCGGGATTGAACCGCAGACCCCCACCGTGTCAAGGTGATGCTCTCCCACTGAGCTATGTGCCTGGAGAGGCGCTTTGAGTACGGCATGGCCGCGGCGTAGTCAAGATCGGCCCGGCACTCCTGCGCAGGCTGACGGCAAAGTCAGGCCGGACCGCCATGGGCACCGGATCGTTCGGTGGAACACCGACCAGAACGGGCGTAGACTTCCAGGGTTAGGCAACCTTGCAGGACCTCCGTCGGGTCCGAGCATCGCAGGGGACGGGCCATGACAACGATGTCGTGCCCCCGAGAGTCGGACAGATGCGAGCGAGACGAACGTGATCCAAGTCGGCCAGGTCCTCGACAAGTACGAGCTGCTCGAGCGCGTCGGGCAAGGCGGGATGGCCGTGGTCTATCGCGGTGTCGACCGCACGCTCAAGCGCGTCGTCGCGATCAAGGTCCTCCACAAACATCTCTCCGATTATCAGGAAGCGCGCGATCGGTTCGAGCGCGAGGCGCAGGCGGTCGCGAAGCTTCGCCACGAGAACATCCTCGAGATCTTCGATTACGCCGCGAAGCCGGACTCCGAGGCGTACATCGTCACCGAGTTCATCGACGGCCAGACGCTCAAGCAGGTCATCACCGATCGGCCGATCGCGTTCCCGGAGATCGGGGCGATGCTGCTCCTGCAAGTCAGCCGCGCCCTCGCGCACGCGCACGCCGGCGGCATCCTGCATCGCGACGTGAAGCCCGAGAACATCATGATCCGCTCCGACGGGGTCGTGAAGCTGATGGACTTCGGCATCTCTCACATGGTCGACCTCGAGCGCCTGACCGTCACCGGGCAGCTGCTCGGCTCGCCGGCATACATGGCGCCCGAGCACGTCGAGGGGCGGCCGATCGATTACCGCACCGACGTGTTCGCCGCGGGCATCGTGCTCTATCAGCTGTGCGTCGGTCGGCTGCCGTTCGAGGGCAAGAACCCGCACGAGGTGCTCAAGCGGATCGCGGAGTGCAAGTTCATCGACCCGCGCACGGCGAATCCGCGGATCGGCAACCGGCTCGGTCGGATCATCCTGCGCGCGATGGCGATGCAGCCCGACGATCGGTTTCCCGCGATCGGCGAGATGGTGGTGGCGCTCGAGGCGTATCTCGAGGAGAGCGGCATCGCGACCGACAAGATCTCGGGCGAGCTCGCGCGCTACTTCTCGGCGCCGGCGGCCTACGAGCAGGCACTCGAGGACCGGCTGATCGATCACCTCACGCGACGCGGCCAGAAGCTGCTCGACGCTGACGAGCGCGCTGCAGCACTCGACGTGTTCGATCGCGTGCTGACGATCGACTCGGACAACGAGAAGGTCATCGCGATCCTCGACGGGATCAATCGCCGCCTGCGGCTCAAGGCGATCGCACTTGGCGTGCTCGCGGCGAGCGTGATCGGCGGCGGCGCGTTCATGATCCATCGCAAGTCACTGCCGCCCGGCCCGGAGATGCCCGCGACGCCGGACCACCCGGGCAGCGCGATCGCGCAGTGGCCGATGACGAACGTGGCGGCAGATGATCGCCCACCCGAGCTGGTCGCGGTCGTCGATGCGGGCGTGGAAGTCGTCGACGCCTACGTCGTCGGTGGCAACAATCCCAACGTCCGCCCGCCGGTGGCCGATGCCTCGCCCGTGATCTCGGCCAAGGAGCTCTGGGTGACGGTCACACCGGCGCAGGGCGCGCAGGTCGATTTCGGTGACGGGACCTGGATCGATGTCACGAGCGAGGACGGGCGGCTCGCGCGGATCATGGAGCACAACGCGACGATCCGGGCCCGCAACAAGTGCTGCGAGTCGCAGGAAGCGGCGGTCACGGTCGGGCAATCGCAGGTCGTGTTCGACCTCGTCTTCAAGCCGGGACAGATCATCCCGACGTGCAAGCTCGCGGCTGGCGAGCAGCCGATTCCGGTGAGCGTCCGGATCGCGGGCTCGCCCGCGACGCTCGGCCAGAAGACCGCGCACTTCTTCGAACGATCGTTCGCAGAGGAGGTCGTCGAGATCGAGTTCACGACCTCCCCGCCGGAGGGTTCGAAGGAGACGGCAAAGAACTGGGTCCAGAAGCACAAGGTTCGCGCGGGCGAGACGATGAAGGTGGAATGCGCGCCGCCGCCCTGATCGCCCCGCTGATCGCGGTGCTCGCGGTAACCGCGGTTGCGGACGCGACTCCGACGCAGGATCTCGACCGCGGTCGCCAGAGTTTTCGGGCGCGCGACTGGGCTTCCGCGATCCCCGTGCTCAACGCACTGCTCTACCCCGAGCTCCAGCTCGCGCGAAAAGAAGACGCGATCGAAGCGCACGTGCTGCTCGGCGCCGCGCACTTCGAGAGCGGCGACACGGAGCGTGCGCGCGACGAGTTCGAGAAGGCGCTCCAGATCGATCCCGATCGCACGATCACGACATTGATGTTTTCGTCGGCGGCAGTGCGGTTGTTCGACCAGGTGCGCGAGGAGCAGAGAGGGCGAATCGAGCGCGACGCCGATCGCAAGCGGCTCGCCGAGGCAGCCGAGAAGCTCGAGCTGTATCGCAAGAGCCTCGTGGTCTACGAGGCGCGCCCCTACTACCTCAACTTCATGCCGTTCGGGCTCGCGCAGTACACGCAGAACCGGACCCGCGTCGGGGCCCTGTTCACGCTCAGCCAGGGCATCACGTTCGCCACCAGCGTCGGGATCTACGGCTACCTGGTCGGCACCTACGGCTTCGAGAACAGCGACGTGCCAATCCTCGAAGGGCCGCGCGTGCGCCAGCTCCAGCAGCTCACGATCGCGAGCGGCATCGCGTTCTATGCGCTCTACGCGTTCGGCGTGTTCGACGCGATTCGCCACCACAAGCCTCGGCAGCAGGTCCAGGGCGACGACTCGCTGATCCCGAAGGATCTGCTCGAGCCGACCAAGAAGCCCGCTCCGAACAAGACGTCGTTTCGCGATCGTATTCAGGTCTCACCGATGGTCACGCCCGAGAGCGTGGGCATCGGGATCGGTTGGGAGAACTAGTCATGCCCTCGCTTCGTCTCGCCGCGCCCGGTCACCCGCCGATCGTCTACAGCCTCCACCCGGACAAGAAGCTGACCTCGATCGGGTCGTCACCCGAGAACGACATCGTGTTGCCTGACCCGCTCGTCTCCGACGGGTTCGCGATCCGGTTCGATGGCCAGATCTATACGGTGCTCGCGCTCAAGAAGACGGACTTTGTCGTCAACGGCAAGAAGCGCGGCAAGCACAAGCTGTCGCACGACGATCGGATCTTGATCGGCAGCTGCGAGCTGCGGTTCGTGATGATCGACGAGCAGCCGCCGACCATGGCCGAGGCCGGCGAGACGATCGCCGACATCGACGCGTACACCAAGCTCTACGAGTTCTCCGAGAAACTGATCCAGAAGCGCGACCTCGGCGAGCTGCTGGATGCCTTGATGGATGCGGTCGTCGAGATCACGAACGCGGACAAGGGCTTCCTCGTCCTGCTCGAGGGCGAGACGGTGGACGTCAAGGTCGCCCGCAACATCAACAAGGAGAACATCGCGGACGCCGTCACGCAGCTCTCCGATGCGATCGTCGCGAAGGTCGTGCGCACGCGCAAGCCCGTGATCGTCTCCGATGCGATGCGCGACGACGAGTTCGCGTCGAGCAAGAGCATCATGCAGCTCAAGGTCTCGAGCGTGATCTGCGTGCCGCTGCTGGATCGCGGCCGCCTGCTCGGCCTGATCTATGTCGGCAATGATTCGATTCGCGATCTCTTCCAGCAGGACACACTGCGCGTGCTGACGGTGTTCTCGTCCCAGGCATCGCTGATCGTCGCCAACGCACTGCTGCTCAACGAGCTACGGGTCGACAACAAACGGTTGAACGATCGCCTCGAACAGTTCCGGTTCGGCGAGATCGTCGGCACGTCGCCGCCGATGCAGGCGGTGTTTCGCAAGGTCGAGAAGATCAGCGCGACCGACATCTCCGTGCTGATCACGGGCGAGACCGGCACTGGCAAGGAGCTGATCGCGCGCGAGGTCCACAACCGGTCGCCGCGCGCCGGCAAGCCGTTCGTCACGATCAACTGCGGAGCGATTCCCGAGAACCTGCTCGAGAGCGAGCTGTTCGGCCACGTCAAGGGCGCGTTCACCGGCGCGGTCGCGAACAAGCAGGGCAAGTTCCAGGC
>JACCQV010000491.1 GCA_013813945.1 Deltaproteobacteria bacterium
GAACACCCGATCACGAAGCACGTTCTGCAAACCTTTGGCGCCCAGATCAAGGAGATCAAGACCGATGTCTAACCCCAAGATGCCTGATCTCAACGCACTCATGAAGCAGGCCCAGAAGCTCCAGGGCGATGTCGCCAAGGTGCAAGAGGAGCTGGCGAAGATGACCTGCGAGGGCGCCGCCGGCGGCGGCCTCGTGACCGCCACGGTCAACGGACAGTTCGAGGTCGTTCGCGTCAAGATCGACAAGAGTGTCGTCGATCCGAACGATGTCGGCATGCTCGAGGATCTCGTCACCGCTGCGATCAACGCGGCCGCGACGAAGGTTCGCGAGACCAGCAAGGAGAAGATGTCCGGCGTCATGGGCGGGATGGGCGGTCTCCCCGGCATGCCGGGCTTGTTCTGATCTCGCGTGGCTGATCCGATCCGACGTCTCGTCCAGGAGCTGGCCCGTCTACCCGGGATCGGCGAGAAGACCGCCACGCGGATGGCGTTCCACCTCATCCGCGGGAATCGCCAGCTGATCAAGGACCTCGCGCAGGCGCTCCTCGACGTCACCGACAAGATCCGGCTGTGCTCGGTCTGCATGACCATGACCGAGAACGACCCGTGCTCCATGTGCACGGATCCCCGCCGCGACGGCGACGTCATCTGCGTGGTCGCGACCCCGTCCGACCTGATCGCGATCGACCGCGGCGGCCACTTCCGGGGGCGTTATCACGTCCTCCACGGTCTCCTGTCTCCGCTGGAGGGGATCGGCCCCGACGACATCCGGATCGCCGAGCTGGTCCGCCGGCTGGGCGGGGACCCGCCGGTCCGCGAGATCATCATCGCGACGAGCCCGAGTGTGGATGGAGAGGCGACCGCGATGTACATCGCCCGGACCATCAAGCCGCTCGGGATCCAGGTTTCTCGGATCGCGACGGGTCTCCCCGTCGGTGGCGAGCTCGAATACTCCGACCAGGCGACCATCGCGCGAGCGCTTGCCGGTCGGGCGACGATGTAGGCTTCAGCCTCGCGATCGCAGCGCTATAGATGGGTGGAAAGGTTGAACGAATCCCACCGCGTTGGTAGCGTGGGTTCGTTCGGCGGGGAGCCCTTCAGGCGACCCGGCCATTAGGAGCCAGAGCAGCGATGATCCAACAGCTCGTCATGTACGAGGAAGAGCTAACGCAGATCAACCACATCTGCGAGACGCTTGCCCGAGACTCGAACGCGAAGGCCGTCCTGGTCATCGACAAGAACGGACAGGGAATGGCTTCGGCCGGCGACGTCCACGAGCTCGACGTCACGTCCCTCTCTTCTCTGACCGCGGGTAACGTCGCGGCCACGGGCGGCATCGCGTCGCTCCTGGCCGAGAAGGAATTCGCCGGGCAGTTTCTCGAGGGCGAGAAGATCAGCTATCACATCTCGATCATCGGCCAGCGCGTGATCCTGGTGGTGCTCTTCGATGGCCGCTCGTCGCTCGGTCTGGTTCGACTCCGCGTCCGCAAGGCGTCGGTCGAGCTGGTCGGAGTGCTCGAGACGATGGTCAAGAAGAGCGCCAGTGGCTCCGGTCAACCGTCCGTGTTCTCCGAGATCACCGACGATGACATCGATAACCTCTTCAACGATTAGGCGCGTGCGATGAGCTTCATCAATTACTCGTCGCGCGAGATCAACTGCAAGATCGTCTACTACGGTCCCGGTCTGTGCGGGAAGACGACGAATCTCCAGTACATCTACAACAAGACCAATCCCGAGGCGAAGGGCAAGATGATCTCCCTTGCCACCGAGACGGAGCGGACCTTGTTCTTCGACTTCCTCCCGCTCTCGCTCGGCGAGATCCGCGGGTTCAAGACGCGGTTCCACCTCTACACGGTGCCCGGCCAGGTCTTCTACGACGCGAGTCGTAAGCTGATCCTCAAGGGCGTCGATGGCGTGGTGTACGTCGGCGACTCCCAGATGGAGCGCATGGAAGCGAACATCGAGTCGCTCGAGAACCTCGGCTCGAACCTCCAGGAGCAGGGCTACGACCTGGCCAAGCTCCCGTACGTGGTCCAGTACAACAAGCGCGATCTGCCCAACGCGATTCCGATGGCCGAGCTCGAAGAGGCGCTGAACCCGACGAAGGTTCCGAGCTTCGAGGCAGTCGCCCCCAAGGGCATCGGCGTGTTCGATACGCTCAAGGCAGTCGCGAAGCTCGTGCTCACCGAGCTTCGAAAGGGCTCGTAAATGTTGGCACCGGTGAAGCATGACCGGCCGCGCTTCCGTCAGGACCTGATCGCCGAGCTCGTCGAAGAGCAGGGTGCGCGGTTCATCGACGTCGGCGCCCCGGACTCCGACAACGTCTTCCGATTCTACGAGGTCGAGTACGCGATCGCCTGCGCGATGGACGGCCAGCGCGATGTCGCCGGGCTCGTCAAGTGGGCGCAGGAAGAGCTCGGGCTCACACCGTCAGTCCAGGAAGTGCAGTCGGTGATCTCGACGCTCTCGGATCTTCGATTCATCGGGGATGACGGCACCGCCGTCGCTGCCGACGCGAAGGTCGCGAAGGCCGCTCCGACTCAGCCCGAGAAGCAGGTAGACAAGCCAGCCGTGAGGCAGCAGGACGCGGACCTCGCGCGCGGCATCGTCGTCGGTGCAAACGTGGCGGCGCGTTCGGATGTCGCCCCGATCGACGTCGAGCTTGGTGCCTCCGGCGCCAGGTCCACGGCCGCGAAGCCGGTCGATCTACCAGCGTCGACGGACTTCGATCTCGGAGCTCCTGGGGGCCGGGGCGCTGCAGCGGCTCCGATGCGCGCACCCGTCGAAGATATTGCGCTCGGCGCTCCAGGTTCGCGTGGCGAGCCGGCGAAGCCGAAGGGGCCCGCGTCCGAGATCGCCATGGACCTCAGCGCTCACATGGGCGTTGGAGCCGATGACGTCAAGGAAGCCGTCCGCACGTCCAAGGCGATGTCGGCCGTCGACGTCCCCAAGGAGCTGCTCGAGGCAGAGTCTCCGAAGGCCGCTCCCGAGAAGCAGGCGAAGGCTGACAAGCAGGGCAAGTCTGCGGCCGACAAGCAGGCGCAGTCCGAGCGCGACAAGAAGGCGGCGGCCGACAAGAAGGCCGCTGCAGCCGCGAAGGCGGAGCAGGACGAGAAGGACAAGCAGGCCGCGAAGGCTGCCGCAGCACAGCCGGCCGAGAAGAAGGCCGACAAGGCGCCCGTCGAGAAGAAAGCCGACAAGGCGGCCGACAAGCAGACTGAAAAGAAGGCCAAGCCTGCCGTCGAGACGCCAAAGCGCTCCGCGACCGACCGTCCCGTTGCGCCTGCAGCGCCGACCGGAGTCTCGCCCGTTCTCGTCGTACTGCTGATCCTCGCCGTCGTCGGCGCTGCCACGTTCTTCGTCTGGAAGTTCGTGCTCAGCGAGCCCGATCCGGTGAAGCAGCCGCAGACGAACGTGCAGCCGCAGCCACTACTGCCACCTCCTCCGACCGACGTGACGTCGAAGCTCGGTGTCGAGGCGCAGCCCGCGCAGATCGTGAAGGCACCCGTGGCCGGAACGATCGAGACGATCGAGGCTGCCGACAAGGAGGTCAAGGCGGGTGACACCATCGCGACGCTCGCCGGCGGCAAGCCGCTGACCACCGAGATCGCGGACCTCACCAAGCAGATCGAGAAGTCCGCGCCGGCGCTCGATGCCGCCACCAAGGATCTCGAGGCAGCGCAGCAGAAGCCCGACAATGCGGCGGGCGTGACGTCGGCGCAGGCGAAGGTCGACAAGCTGAAGAAGCCGCTCGACGAGAAGAAGGCGGAGCTCGAGAAGAAGAAGGCAGACCTCGACAAGCTGCAGATCAAGGCGACGGTAGATGGCAAGCTCGCTGACGTTGCGAAGGTCGGCAAGGCCGTGGCCGTGGACGAGACGCTCGCCTCGATCGCACGACCGTCGCTGATGGTCGCGTCGTTCAAGGTCCCGCCGGGAACCAAGATGGCGGCGGACGGCAACCTCAGCGTGGTCGCCGGTGACAAGACGATCGTGTGCACCGTGATCGACGCCCAGGCAGAGACCGTCAAGGTCTCGTGCCCGGCTGACGGTCTCACCGCGGGCGCCGACGTGAAGTTCACGCTGCCGAAGTAACCGCGCACGTTCAGCGACGAGGCGAGCGGGGATCTAGCTGCTCGACCTCCACGTCGCGTCGGCGCTCGCTCTCCTCGATGGTCTCCGTGCGCGTGTCGGCGGTCTTCTCGACGTGCACGCGCTCGACGACCCGCGCCTGCTTCTGGACCACCGGCTCCTCGGACATCGCGGTGACGACGTACTCCTCCTCGGTGAACGTCGACTCGTCGGGCGCGATCGGGACCGGCTCGTCGACCCGCTCGCGATTCACCTCGACGTGCTCCTCACGAAGCTGCACCGTCTCGTGGATCGGCTGCTCGGTAACGAACGCGCGGAGGCGCACTCCTCCCCCCTCGACCTGGCGCTTGCCGACGCGCACCTCCTCCTGGATCACAGCGAGACTCTCTCGCTCGAGCTCCTCGCGTTCCAGTGCTGCGGACGACTCGTCGAAAGACTGCGCGCCCTCGCTGTAGCCTTCCCAGCCCGCTGTGCGCCAGCGACCCGCAGCGCTGTCGAGATCGAGCGAGCCACGCTCGTCCAGAATCGATGCGACCCGCTGCGCATCGTCGTCGTCGCAATCGACGATGACCAGGGGCGCGCCGCGGCGTAGGACTTCACAGTAGAGATGCGCGCGGTCCTCGGGTACGCGCTTCGCCAGGAGCTGGGGCAAGATGTTCGCCTCGCCTCCGTCGAGGATGCGGATGTTGCTGTGGTCGATGTTCAGCGAGCTCAGCTCGCCAATGGCCTGGTTAGCGACGCCGCGGTCAGGAAACGCGGCAATGACGGTCTTCATCATGAGCCTCCTCCGGCTCTCTTCGAGTTCCTTGGATTGGTCGGATTGGTCGGATTGTGCTCGCGTTCGATCTCGATCTCGAAGCGACGCACCGGGACCGACTGCCTGTCGATCCGTTGTTCACGCACCACACGAATTCGCAGCTCCTCCCGCACGCGCAACCGCTTCTCCACCACTGCGACCTCCTCGACGCACGGAATGATCAGCGTGTCTCCCTCCTGACGCGCGGCGGGTGCGCGCTCGACGAACGTCCCGATCGGGACGTGATCGACCTGGATCCGCTCCGTCCAGATCGGGGTTTCGACGATCTGCTGTTCAGTGACCACACGGCGCCGGACGTGGAGCCGCTCGCGCGGTACCGAGCGAACACCCACGGTGACGATCTCCGCGATCACCGGAACCTCGAGCTCCAGGGATCCCGCGCCAGCAAGACTCTTCCACGGTGCTTCGATGGCGTACCCGCCGTCGGCATGGTGGTGGAGCAGCTCGGTGGGTAGCGTGATGCGTGCTCCTCCTGCGAGCTCCACGATCACGGCAGATGCCCGAGAGTCATCGACGATGAACTCGCGGATCCGGGCACGTACGCCGTCGGGATCGACGACGGTGGAGTCCCTACGCGTCGCCACGACCCTACGTCCGCATCAGCGCAATCGCGATGATGAGTGCGACGATGATCAGAGCTCCGATCGCGAGCGGTAACCACTTCGCACGCTGGTCGCCGGTTCCGGATCCGGACATCTTGTCGCCATAGATCTCTGCCATGAGCTGACCTCCTGTTGGGTTCATGCTCCGGCAGTGCAACCGCTGTTCCTCGTCGGGGAACACGGCAAATTTGTGATCAGTTGATCGAGATCAGGCGCCGGAGCGTGCGAGGGAACCGAGCGCTACGGTGATCCGCGAGAACACGCCGGTCGAGCTGGCGACTGCGACCACATCGAACAGCTGAGCATCGTCGAATCCCGCGCCGCGGAGCCGCGTGAAGCTCTGATCTCCGAGCTGCCATGGTGCGAGCGTCACGAGCTCCGCGAGCTCGCGCAACGCATCGTCGATCGGGTTGACCGTCAGGTCGGCCGGCGCGGAGATGCCGCCGTCACCGAGCCAAAGCGCGACCCAGCGTGCGATCACGGTCCGCGATCGGCGAGTCAGCGGCGCATCGCGATCGAACATGTAGGTCCGCCACGCGGTCAATGCAGCGGCGGTCGGGGGACGGCGTACGAGCTCGAGTGCGGGGCGTCCTGTGACCGCGACCGTCGCTGGCGCGAGCGCGGGAACGTTCGGATCGGTGGGTGGCGGCATCCGCTGCACCGCATAGTCGAGCGGTACCGCGACCGCGTCGGCGACCCGGTTGAGGTGACCGAAGTAGGAGGACAGCGCGATCGCCTGGAGGATGTCGTCGTCGGAGAGCCCCGACCGGTGTGCGCGATCACGATCCGTTCGCGATAGCGACCATGGAGCTTCCGTCACCTTGATGACGAGCTCGGCGAGCATTCCGATTCGCGGCGTGACCGTGATCGGAGCACGCGGCGTGTCGATCACCCGGCCGGGGAGCTCCGGGTGCTGACCATCGAGCGCGATACGCAGAAACTCTGCGTGACCGGCCGTTCAATACAGGCACTGATTCAGGCGCGACGTCAGCGCGTTGATCAGCTCGCGCTCGGGCCATGACAGTGGCCCCACACTGTTGAGCGTCGCCGACGCACCGAACACCATCGGGATCAGCGCGGGGTCGAGACTGTGGGCCTCGATGATCCCGGGCACGCCGCCGTGAGCCGGGCGATACGCGGGAGGCAAGGCGCGCTCGCGCTGCCGATCGTAGACGTCGCGCAGCTCTCCGGTCGCCTGCGCGTACCCCGTGATCGTCAGTCCCATCGCCTCGATTGTCTCAGAGAGATGTCAGCTTCTGCACGCTGAACTGCGGGCCGGTCATCCCGATGCCCATCGCATCCTTGTCGACCTTGCCCTCGACCTCGGCCTTCATCCCGTCCTTCACGCCATCGATGGACCCCGACAGCATGTACGTGTCGCCGCCCTCGGTCTCGATCGTCCAGTGGCCACCTTCGAGGTCATTGCGGCGGATCGTCCCCTTGAGCTTCATCTCTGCAATCTAGCCGCTCGAGCCAGGTGGGGCCATCAGGCGCGGCCATTCGAGCAGCCGTTCGGGGAACTCTGCCGGCGACTCGATCAGCCGATCCGCGCGGTAAACTCGGTTTCCAGGTAGTTACCGTTGTGCACACCGTGGCGCATGAAGTGCAAACATCGTCTGCATGCGCCATCTACTCGCACTCGCCCTCATCGGCACACTGTCGTTCACCACCGGTTGTGCCACCGACGAGGTCGTCGAAGACGACACGATGGATGGCGGCGACGGCAAGTCCGACGGCAGCCCCAACGTGGTGTGGAAGTCCACCATCCCGAACATCGTGCCCAAGAAGGTCCACGAGTACCTCGAGAAGTACCAGTGGGGCGATTACCACATCGTGTTCCACATGAGCCGCAAGTGGTACCTGCTCGGTGACCAGGGCCGCGGCTGGCTCAAGCGCGTCGGCGAGTCCGCCGCGGATCTGCAGGAAGGCGACCCGGGCAACGGTCTCGAGTTCCTCGCCATGCACCGCGCGATGATCAGCCACCTGTCCGAGCGCTGGGGCAACGAGCCGGTGACCAACGATCCGGATCGCCGCACCAAGTTCTCCGACGTCCTCAAGGGCTGGACCACCGATGCCGAGGTCATCGCAGCGCTCACCGCTCGCGGTGGCGACGTCGCGAAGTTCAAGGCCGGCCTCGCCAAGATCAACGACTTCCGCTCGTTCCGCACCGAGGACGAGTTTGGCAACTTCCTCCAGACCACCCTGCGCCTCTCCGGCGTGGTCGACCCCAACGACTCGGCGATCCGCAACTACGACCGCGACCCGAACGCCGCCGCTGGCTACCACAACTGGCTGCACGGCCAGTTCATGGACGGTGCGTCGCCCATCGACGTCGGTAACCCGCAGACGAACCTCTCGAACATCATGTTCTGGCGCATTCACGGCTGGATCGAAGCGAAGTGGAAGCAGTTCGAGGCGGTCCACGTCCGCACCCCGCTCGAGATGATGAGCTACGACCAGCAGCTCGAGCGCTTCCTGCTCCACATGCAGCTGCACTCGGACTACTCGGCGACCCAGCACGCGGTCAACCGCCCCTCGAAGACGCTCGTCCAGCAGGTCAAGGGAGTCATCTTCTCGAACACTCCTGATTGCACCAAGCTGGCGGTCGGAACGACCACCGATAACTGCCCCTGATTCTGATTCGTACATTCCCCGCTCTGGGCCGATGGCGCGCACCACGTATGAAGCGTGGGGCGCGCTACGTCGGTTTCGGCTACCGGCGACTCGAGTAGCCATTCGATGCGACTCCGCCGCACATCACTACGTCCGAAGGGATAGCCGGCTCGACGAGACATTCGGCTCGTCACGCCAGGTTGCACACGAAGGTTCGCAGCGTCCTGGTGACCGGACCCCCAGGCATGGCCCGTGCTCATGCGGCTCGCGAACGACAACCCCTCTGGAGATAGCTTGAACATGCGGACGATGAACATCTCGGCACTCGTGCTTGGCCTTGGCCTGGTCGGTGGTGCCTGCGTGACGGACGAAACCGATGGTGAGGACAAGCCCGACGAGAGCGACGTCAAGGGCGGCGCCGACGGCAAGGCAGAAGCGTGGGGCACGGCGGACAGCCCGTCTCTGTTCAACGGCAGCCTCGAGTACCGCGCGACGGAGCTCCCGCGCGTCGGTGCGGCGACCAACATCCCGTGGGCAGGCAGCTACTGGCCGGTCTACGAGGACAGCATCAACAAGAAGTGGGCCGGCGCGAGCAGCACCTCTCCTTCTGCGAAGTACGGCACCGCGTTCGGCGCGACCGGCGTCGAGGATGCCGTCTCGAAGTATCACGGCATCGACGCGCAGGCGGGACGCACCGCGTGCACGCAGACCAGCGAGTGCAACAGCTCGCTCGGCGAGTCGTGCTCGATGCGCGAAGGCGCGACCAGCGGCCGTTGCATCCCGACGTGGTGGGGCATCTGCCACGCGTGGGCGCCCGCCGCGATCCTCCTCCCGGAGCCGAAGAAGGCCGTCACCTATAACGGTGTCGAGTTCAAGATCCAGGACATCAAGGCGCTGCTGACGCTCGTGCACGATCGCACCGAGACCAAGTTCGTCTCGCTGCGCTGCGATGCACTCGATAGCGCGAACGAGATCACGTTCGACAAGTACGGCCGTCCGAACGGCGCGTTCGGCAGCTGCAAGGACACGAACCCCGGCACGTTCCACGTCCTGATGACGAACTACCTCGGCAAGCAGGGTGCTTCGTTCGTCTATGACCGCACGTGGGACAGCGAAGTCTGGAACCAGCCGCTGCGTGGCTACCGGATCACCGCGCAGGACGAGATCTCTGCGGTCGACGCCAACAAGGCGATCGGCGTCACCGTCGAGGGCGGAACGTCTGTCGACCGCACCGGCACGGCAGCAGCCGGCGCGTGGACGCAGCTCGGCGCGTTCCCGGTCACCGCGGGCACGAACCTCTCCGTCGTCATGAGCGGCACCGGCGACCCCGACATGTTCGTCAAGTTCGGCGCGGAGCCGAGCGCGACGGCGTACGACTGCCGCCCCTACGAGACCGGCCCTGCCGAGTCGTGCAACCTCACCGTGCCCGCAGGCGCGACGCAGGTGTTCGTCGGCGTCAACGGCTACTCGGCCGCGACGTTCACCATCAAGGTCACGTCCGGCGGCACGGTGCCGACCGCGTACGTGTTCAACGCGAACGCCGCGAAGCTCTACAAGGTCCACATGGACGTCGACTACATCGCGGAGTCGCCGACCTCGCTCGACGGTAACCTCGGCTCGACGATCAACCAGTACACGCACATGGATCGCTACGACTACATCCTCGAGATCGACGCGGCCGGAAAGATCATCGGCGGCGAGTGGATCGGCACCTCGAAGAAGCAGCACCCGGACTTCGTGTGGCTCCCGATCCGCAGCACGTCGACCACGGTCGCTGGCGGCAAGATCAGCTACGCGAACGTCAAGACCATCTACGACCTCTCGATGCAGACCGGCACCACCCCGCCCCCCGGCGGCACGGTGACGAACTTCGACGCGGCTGACACCGTGGTCAAGAGCGCGTGGAAGCAGTACGGCCCGTTCAACGTCGCGGCCGGCACGACGCTGACCGCCGTGATGACCGGCGCGGGTGACGCCGACCTCTACGTCCGCAAGGAAGCAGCTCCGACCGCGACCGCCTACGACTGCCGCCCGTACCGCGACGGCACGAGCGAGCAGTGCTCGATCATCGGACCGGCGAAGGTCTACGTCGGCGTCAACGGCTACGCGGACTCGAGCGCGTTCGCGCTCAAGGTCACGTACACCGAGGGTGGCGGCGTCACGCCTCCTCCCCCGCCGCCGCCGGCAACCATCACGCACATCAACGAGTCGTCGAGCGCCGCGCTCAACGAGATGAAGGTGTTCACGATGGACGTCGTCGCG
>JACCQV010000503.1 GCA_013813945.1 Deltaproteobacteria bacterium
ACAAGCGATCCCTGGGGTTAGTTCGTGCGGAGGAGCTTCAGGAAAGCGTCGTGCATCGACTCGAGGCTGAATGGCTTCAGGAATCGTTCCTCGAAGATCGGCGACTCGACGCGCGGATCGTCGGGGCGCCCTGACATCGCGACGATGCACAGGCTGCGGTCGCCCTTGAGTCGCCTCGCGAGCTCGTACCCGCTCATCCCCGGCAGCACGATGTCGATCAGCGCGATGTCCGGCTGGAAGCTCCGGGCCATGTGCAACGCTGCTTCGGCGTCGAACGCGATCTTCACCTCGTAGCCGAGCCGGGACAGGCCCGTCCTCAACCCTTTCGCGACCTCCGCCATGTCGTCGACGACGAGGATGCGAGGCCGGCGAGGCTCGTCGGTTGCGGGCACCTTGGCCAGAATAGCTGAACTGGGTGCGGAGAGCAGAGCCCCTTGCCCGAACTTGGGGTAGTGCTGGGAGAGCGCCCCGGCCAGGTCGGTGTCGCGCTCAGTCAGGTGTCGCGACCCGAGCTCGCCGGAAGTCGGCCGCGAGCTCGACGGTCAGATTCTCGGGTCCCCACACCACACGGGTCGCGCCGGTGGGCTCGTGGTGGACCTCGGGCCTGCTGGTCGGCGCCGCTGCCAGCGCGAGGGACGTGAGGAGCTCGCCGGACATTCGTGTCATCGCGATCGGCTGGGCGTCGACAGCGATCACGGCCAGCCCGCCGCGAACGTCGAGCGAGAGGATCCGGCCGGAGATCGGGACGCCGGCTGTCGAGTCCGGCCTGGTGCTGGCCGCTGCGGGCTCGCGCGCGACGATCGCCTCGAATGGCAGCTCGGGCGCAGGTGCGCCACGCTCCAGGCTGCGGAGAAACGCATCGAGGTCGCCACCGATCGCCGCGGCGCGCTCGCCCACGTCATCTTCACGCTCTGACGTTGCGGCAGCCAGCCGCTCGGCGAGGCCCGGATCGAGGATCCCGCGCACGCCGAGGTCATGGAACGCTGCTCGAGCATCCTCGACCCCCGCGTGCTCGGAGGCGTGCTCGGAGGCGAGCTCACACGCGAGCTGGGTCGCGCGCCGGAGCGTGGTCCCCATGGCAGCGGAGGGCGAACCGCCGACGATGTGCCGCAGCTTGCGGAGCTGGCGACCGAGCTGTGTGAAACGTCCCGTCATCCAAGTGATGTCGCCCAAGAACCTGCCGACCGCAATGATCCGGCGGCCGTCTCGTCAGTGCGCCCAGTAGGCCTCGTCATCGAGCCCCTCTTCGCGCTGCGGCAGTCCTCGCGTGAGCCGCGGCGCCGCCTGCACGAGGACCTCGTAGCTCACTCGGTTGGCGTACCGGCACACCTGGCTCATCGACGAGTACGTGAGGAAGTCGCGAACGTGCTTGGACGAGTTCGGTACGCGGCCCTGATGATACCGATTCGCTGCCATGTCGTGCAGGAGCGCCGAGAGCGCCGCATCGCCCGCACCATTGGTGCTCGTGATCTGCGCGGGACCGCCGTGATACGGCGAGATGTGGGCAAACACCTTGACCGGTGTCGTGCAGCCCGCGCGCTTCATCGGTCGACTGAACTCGTAGCGATTGAACTCGGGGATCGCGCCGGGCAGGAGCGGATAGCGGGTCTCGCGCTTGAGCTGGTCATCGGTGTACCCGGCGAGGTACAGCCCGGTGGGGCCGGCCGTGCACAGCACGAGATCGGTCAGCTCGAGGGCGCGCTCGCACGCGAGCAGGGGATCCGTCTCTCCGGTCAGGGCCTCGCCCTCCTCCTCGTTCATCGCGACGAGGTCGACGTGCTCGGTGATGAACGAGCGCCAGAACTCGGCGCGCTCCGCGATCACGAACTTCGTCCCGAGGGTCAGCACGACCGGCACGCCGTGCTCGTGTGCGAGCGTCACTGCTCGCAGCGTCGCATCGGGCATCGGATCGCCGGGCTTGCAGCGCATCAGGTATGCCGAGATGACGAGCGCCGATGCATCCGCGAACACCGCGTTCGGGATGCTCTCGGGCCGGAGCGCGTTCATCTTGCCTTCGCTGATCGCAAACGTTCGCTCACCGTCCGGCGTGACCAGCGCGAAGCAGCGCCCGATCGGTCCATCGACGGGCTGCAGATGATCCAGGTTGACGCGGCTCGAGGTGTTCGAGAGGTAGCGATAGCCCGAGGTACCGAGCCGGATCTCCTCGCTCATCACGCCGAGCAGGATCGCGCCGTCGTCTGCGAGTAGCGAGTAGTTGTGGAGCGTGTTACCCACGGTGCCGCCGGCGAACTCGTACGAGATGAGCTTGTCGGCGAGCAGCTCGTCATAGAGCCGGGCAGCGAGGTCATTGGGGATGACGGTCGACGCGCCACGGGGAAGTGCATAGCGCGCGAGGAGCTCGTCTGGAACGCGCGCGTCGATGTCGACGAGCGTCTGATCGATGCCGACCACGTGGGTCCGCGCGGCCGGCCCATCGAGACCCACCGCCTGGAACAGCGGATCACGCGCGTGGACCGGGAAGTAGTGCTTGTGTTTGCGGCGGCCGGGAAAGCGCACGGGGAACCTCGCGAGCCGCGCAGCATATCATTCACATCTGGAGCAACTCGGATCGAAGTTCCCAGGTCTCAGCGCCATGCGCGAGCTGCGGAAGACCATGCACGCTTCGACCTCGATGCGCATCTCGCCCGCGAGCTCCGCCATCAGTGCTCGAACCTCGGTCTTCTCCGGCTGATGAAGCTCATCGTCCGCGTAGGCGGCACCCAGCAACAGCTCGCAACCTATACCCCTGTTGCTTTACTTGATGTCGATTGTGCCTGCATCATGCGGTGTGAACCGGCTCGCTCTCGTCATCGCGTGCGCCTTCATGGTAGCGGCAGGGCCCGAGGTGGCCGCCGCTCCGCCGAAGGGGCCACCCCTCACCAAGGTCCAGCTGCGCGAGCTCCCGTCGCTGGCAAGCAAGGGAAAAGGCGCCATCTACAAAGGGAAGGCGGACAAGGAAGGCGTTGCCTTCTACGTCGAGGGAATCGGAATCGCGACCCCGGTCGCCGTGTTCCTGTTCTCCGACAAGGGCGTCGCGATGACCGTGCGCCTCAAGAACGATATGTCTGCTGACTGGGATCGCAAGGTCGACACCGATCCGAAGACGGGGATGGCGGAGACCCGATTTCGAACCGAGGGACCCGCGATGTTGCTCGTGTCGAGCCCCGGCGAGCTCAGCAACTACCAGCTGGTCATCTGGGCCGGGCCGGACATCAAGTTTCACAAGATGGTGAAGCCGCCGTTCGTGACGCAGGCCGTGTACGACAAGACGAAGGGTGCGGGCGGCGGTGGCCCAGGCGGAGGTGGCTCCGATAAGATCATCGCCGTCGTCGTGGTGATCGCCTTGCTCGCGGTGATCGGTTTCATCGCGAGTCGTCAGCTCAAGAAGAAGAAGAAGGGAGCGGCAGCATGAGAGCGCTCGTCCTCAGCCTGATCATGATGGTGACCACGCTGGCGCACGCCGACGGCACCGCGGATCCCCTCGACGGGGTCGACGAGTCCGCCGTCAATGTCGGCGAGGGCGACTCGCCGCTGGGCCAGCGACTGTCCGAACGGATGGGTGCACTCCAGGGAGCGCTCGACGATGCCGGTGCCGCTGCCGGCGCCGCATCCGGCGTGATCAGTGGCGTGGGCGCACTGACTGATCTGTTCCAGGCACTCTCGGACCTCGATGGCGAGCTCGACGGCCGGACCGGCAATGACGGCGCCGGCCCGTCGGTTCCATCGAGCTGCGCGGACAACGGCGCATGTAACGAGTGCTTCACGCGCGCATACGGCGAGGTCAACTTCGTCCGCAACACCCTCGAGCGACTGCGCACGATCTCGAAGCGCACGATCGCATTCATTCAGCGCGCCGAGGGATTCGGCGACTCGGTGTCGGGCGTGCACGGTGTCTCCGGCCTTGCGTGGCAGTACTCGAAGGCCGGCATCGAACAGGAGCGCGCGAACTTCAATCGGTCGACCCGCGAGAAGTACAACGCACTCATCCAGTCGATGCAGCGCAACCTCCAGGCGGTCTCTGAGTGCGAGCGCCAGCACTTCAACAATCCCGACTGGTACAACCGCTACGGCTTCATGTATTTCAACTTCGTCAAAGAGGCGTACCAGCCCGCCGAGTGACGCGGTCTAACCCCAGAGTTCGGCTGTGTTGATCCGGCGTTGGCGTAAGCGTAGGCGTCGGCGTAGGCGGCTCATGCGATCATCTTCGTCAGCATCGAGACGATGCGGACCAGCAA
>JACCQV010000547.1 GCA_013813945.1 Deltaproteobacteria bacterium
CGCGACGAACGGCGATCTCGTGGGCTCGCTCGAGTTCAACCTGACTGCGAAGAGTGGCCCGGCGGTGATTCACGTCACCGCAGGCGTCTCGGTCGAGGTCACCGTCGTCGATCAACCGGGAAAGCCGATCGCCGGCGCGTCGGTTCATGAAGGTGGCGAGGAGGAGCCTGTCGTGGTGACCGACGCGAAGGGCACGGCGAAGCTGAAGGGCATCAAGCCCGGATGGATTGCGATCGATGCCAGTGCACCGGGCTACGCGCCGAGCAAGACGGTCACGACGATCGGCTCCTCGGGTGGTAGTGGCACCGTGCAGCTCACGCTGCGCAAGGGGTACGCCGTCGCGGGCAAGGTCGTCGACGATGCGGGCAAGCCCGTCGTCAGCGCCAAGGTCAGCGCGGTCGCGGAGAGCTGGGGCACGAACGACGAGTCGGGCGACGCGGACGTCATCACCAACGCCAGGGGCGAGTTCCAGATTCCCGCACTGTCTGCCGGCACGCACCGGCTGGCGGCGATCGATGGCGAGCATGCCCCCGCATGGTCGACGCCGCTCACGATCAAGGACGCGCCGATCACCGGCGTCGTGATCACGATGAAGGCGGGCGGCGTGCTCGCCGGCAAGGTGACCGATGCCGCAGGCAAGCCGGTCGGGTTCGCGTCGGTCCAGGTCGTGGGCAAGGGCGAGGACGGGTGGCAGAACATGACGCCGCGCCACGCGACCACCGACAAGCTCGGAGCGTTCGAGCTCCGCGGGCTTGCGCGCGTCACGCTGCAGGCGCGAGCCGAGCTGGAGACGGCGGCGAGTAAGATTCTCGAGGTCGATCTGTCGGAGAAGCTCGCCGTCACCGATGTGACGCTCGTGCTCGATGTCTCGGGACAGATCAGCGGCATCGTCGTCGATGACGCTGGCGCTCCGATTCCCGAGATCCAGGTCAACGCATTCCCCGACGTTCTCGGCGGCGCGTCGATGGATGGTCTGGCGCTCGCGGGACTGACGGCGACGACGACCGATGGGGGAGGCGCGTTCGTGATCTCCGGCCTCCCCGATGGTGCGTACCGGTTGCACGCATCCCGCGGTCGCGCCGGATGGAGCGACTGGGGCCAGGGCGGCGGCACCTCGGCAAAGACCGGCGACACTGCCGTGAAGATTGTCCTGCCCGCACCCGGTGTACTGACTGGCAAGGTGCTGATCGCCGGGAGCTCCGAGGGCGGAATCCCGACGATCGCGAGCGTGCAGGTCGGGCAGAAGCCGCCGACGCCGCTGATCAAAGGCGAGTTCACGGTCCGCGATCTGACACCCGGCAACTACGACGTCACGTTCCGCGGTATCGAGTTCACCGAGACCACGAAGCGCGACATCAAGATCGAGGCCGGCAAGACCCTGAACCTCGGCACGGTCTCCGTCACCCGCGGACGCCGCCTCACCGGCAAGGTCGTCGACAGCACGGGCCAGGTGATTGCGGGCGCGAAGATCCGGGTCGCCGAGATGCTGTTCTCCTCGAACGACGACGACAGCAATCGCAATGAAGGACTCGAAGGGCTCTACGGCATCCGCTCGACGGCGACGGACCAGGCCGGCGAGTTCGTGATCATCGGCGTGCCGAAGAAGGCAACGAGCGTACTGGCTGACCATCCCGACCTCGGACGCTCGGATGCAATGCCGATCGCTGCCGGTAACGATGATCCACCGCCGTTGACCCTGACGCTCCGCGGCTACGGATCGATCACCGGCAAGGTCACGATGAAGGGCAAGCCGGTCCCCAAGGTCGCGGTCAGCGCGGCAGCCACGGGCGGCGGTGCAGCAGCGGCGTTCGCGCAGAGCGACGACGAGGGCGTGTACACCATCACGAAGGTTCCCGAAGGCCCGCAGGTCGTGCAGGCGATGAAGACCGGGATGATGGAGATGAAGACGGGCAAGACGACCACGACCGTGACCGCGGGCAAGCAGGCTACGGTCAACATCGAGATCCCGGTCGGCGAGGTCGCGCTGACCGTGACGATCAAGGCGCTGCCGAATCACAAGGTCGATGCGGCGCAGGTGTTCCTGTTCGCCGGCACGGTCGCGATCTCGACCGGGAAGCAGCTCACCGACAACATGTTCCAGGGCGCCGCTCAGGGCATGAAGCTGTGGCTCGGCTAGGCGCTGCCAATGCCGGAGTTCACCGAGCTCGTCGCGGGCGACTACTCGATGTGCACGATCCCGATCACCGGCGATCTGACCGACACGACCTTCGGCGCACGGCTGCAAGAGAGCATCCCGACGCTCAAGGTCTACTGCAAGCAGATCAAGGTGAAGCCGTCACCCGTCAAGCAGACCGTCACCCACGAGC
>JACCQV010000556.1 GCA_013813945.1 Deltaproteobacteria bacterium
TCTGGAACCTCAACACGACCGAGCTATCGGTTGCGTCGTTCACGGGTTGCGTGGGTCCACGTCAACGTCCAAGGTGGCGTTGATGTTCAGGTTCACGTCAACGCGACGTTAACTGAGCGGCATTGGATCTAGAGGACGCCTTGACGTGACGTCCGCCGTGCACGCCCCGCGCCCGCGCGCCGCTCACGTTTCGGCGCCGTCAACGACGGAGTCGATTCAACCGGGTCGTGTGCTCGCCGCGCGCTCGGCACTCGCGCGCCGCACGAGGCGCAGCATGACGACTCCGGTCACAGCGAGGATCCCGACACCAACACCGAGCAGCTTCCAGCGGTACGAACCCGGGCCGCGGTCGCCCTTGCCCCAGAAGCCCGACGGCTTGGGCTGCTGCGTCACCTCGCCGGCCGCGGGAGGCGAGGGCTGCTCCTGCGCGAACACCGGCGCGGCGAGGCCCAGGCACAACAGAAAGCCGATCACGAGCGCACGCATCACCGGCCTATACCACGGGGGCGTCGCACCGCGCCGTGCACGGTTGTCGCAGGGTCAGCGCTTCATCGGGTTCGTCGAGCGCGAGTTCTTGATCGCCTTCTTGACGCGCTTCATGCACTCGTCCTCGGTCTCGGTGAGATCCTTGGCGAACAGCAGCGGCGTCAGCTTGGCCTGCTCGTACTCGGCCTCAGTCAACCGGTCGCGCTTGCGCATGATCCCGAGGATCCGGGCGATCTTTGACTCGGTCCACTTGGTCAGGGTCCCCGCGCAGTACTGCTTGTAGCGTTCCTTGGGGGACGGGAGGATCGACGAGAAGAACGCCGCCTCGACGGGATTCAGATCCTTGGGCGCCTTGCTGAAGTAATGCCAGGTCGCGGGCCCGATGCCGTAGAGGCCCGGGCCGTACTCGATCACGTTGAAGTAGATCTCGAGGATACGGTCCTTCGGCAGCGTGTTCTCCACGTGCCAGGTCAGGAACAGCTCCTGGAGCTTTCGCGCGAGCGTCTTGTCCCGGTACAGCAGGACGTTCTTGACGAACTGCATCGTGATCGAGGACGCGCCATAGCGGAAGCGACCGGCCTCGAGGTTCTTGACCAGAGCCGTCCTGAACTCCGACACGATGAAGCCGCGGTGGTGATAGAACGCCGAGTCCTCCGTGCTCATGATCGACTTGATCAGGTACGGCGAGATGTCTTCGAGCGGGACGTAGTCGTCGTTGCTCTCGCCGACCATGAACGAGATCCACTGGTCCTTCTCGACCTCCACGTAGTGCTCGAACTCCTCCTTGAGCCGCTTCGGTGAGTCTGCCGGCTCGTCGATGACACGGCAGTTCCTGATGCCGACGTGCCCTGTGAGCTTCGTCGCCGCGAGGTCCGCCCAGTTGATCGCGACCTGGACGTCGGTATCGAACACGCCCCGCAGCTTGTAGCCCGCCATGTACGGCGCCATCTCGGTCGGGATTGCGTTGAGCACGCGCTGGCAATCGATCGGCGGAATCACGACGCGTAGCGCGAGCTCCGTGAGGCCACCCGGTCCGAGCCGTTGCGGAGCCTCGGCAGGCGCCGGAGCGGCCGGGAGGCGACTGGCCTGCGCGGCACGCCCGGTGATCGAGAGGGGAAGGTCGCGCACGAGGATGTCCCCGCGGGTGATGTCGAGCGTTCGCTGCTTGCGATCGAAGCTGCCCTCGACCTTGGCGGAGAGATCGAGATCGTGGACCTCCTTCTCGGCGATCATCGGGTGACCGACGTTGAGACCGCTCAGCGCGAACGAACCGTTGAAGCGCGCGATGTCTCCGACGAGCTCGACGCGGAGCTTGGTATCGACCGAGGTCGAGGCGTAGTCGACGACCGGCGAGTGTTCGAGCAGCGGGGCGAGCCGATCGAGCTGGAACTTCGCCGCGACGAGATCGATCGAGCCGACCTTGGCTCTGGGATCGAGGCCGCCCTTGGCGGTCCACAGCTTGCCGGGGACGCCGCCATACCCGCCCTCGAGCTCGATCGTGTACTCGCCGGGCTTGGCCGCATTCGCCATGATCGTGCCGCCGATTCCCGACAGCGCGAGCTTGGGCCACACCGCGATCTCTCCTCCCGCCACTGTGATGCTCGGTGCCCGACCACCCTCCTTCCTGATCTCGATGAGCTCGGCCGCGGCCTTCGGCGCGTTGATCGTGGTCGCGGTGACCTTTCGCAGCTGAGCCACGAGCTCACCGGGCTTCCACGTCGCACCACCATCGTCGACCAGTGCCGTGGTCCCGGTGATCCGATCATCGGCGAGCACCTTGATCCGCGTGACCGTCATCGAGGTGGGGCGCAGTCCACCTGTGCTCGACGCGCTCTGGCCGTCGGCGCCGCCGTCCTCGCGCAGCCGTTCGATGAGGTCGCCGACATTGTCACGGCCGGTGTCATCACGACGCACCGTCACGGTCACGCCATCGATCGTCGCGGCACCGAGGCGCACCGAGCCGACCAGCGAGCGCCACGGGTTGAAGCCGATCTCGATCCGCTTCAGGTGAACGAGCGGCGTGTCCCCGTCGTTGGGGCCGCGGATCTCGAGGTTGTGCAGGACGGCATGGCCAACGCGGACATCGACCTCGCCGATCCGGATCTCCCGACCGAGCTTGGTGCCGAGCCGCTCGGTGACCTTGCTCCGGATCATCGATTCGCCAACCCGTGGATAGATGACGAGCACCCCGACGAGCGCGGTCACGAGGAGGCTGACCGCGATCACGCCGGCGACCAGCCAGCGACGGGAGAGCCGGTCGAGGAACGACATCGAGGCTCCTGTATAACAAGCGCCCCGCTCCCGTTGTTCGTTCCGTACATCGTCGTGAGATTGCTCATGTAACTGGCCGCAAATACCCGGTCAGTGGGCCGTCCCATCGAAGCTCGTGGCTCCGAGCGGCGCGCGATCAAAGGTTCCGACCCACCGGCCGCCGACGAACGCGTCCATCGTGCCGTTGCCGTCCCGGTCGATCGCGCGTGCGGCACCCGCGAGCTCGAGGGCGATCGGCATCCCGGACAGCGCCGGGAGGCGGTCGTAGATCCCCGCGGCGGCTGCAGTGAGCCCGACGGTGCACGCGTCCTCGTACAGGCGTGCTGGCCCGAGCCCGACCGCCTCGGCGATCAGCGCTCCGAGCCGCGTGCAGTCGACGAGCGACGTCAGCGCATCCCCGAGATCGCGAGCACCCGGGACCACACCCGGGATCACCGCACGATCGAGCCCCAGCC
>JACCQV010000561.1 GCA_013813945.1 Deltaproteobacteria bacterium
ACGCCGTCGGCAAGATCGAGATCCGCGCGGACTGCATCAAGCCGGCGGGGCCGACACTCGATGGCCGCGCGCTCCTCCGGCTCGTGCATCTGCGGCTCACCGGGATGCCACCCGCGGCCGCGGTCAATGCGATCCGCGTGTGGGCCGATGACGTCGGTGCATCGCGCGAGCAGCTCGCGCTGTTTGCTGCTCGGCCGCGTCGCGATCTGCGTGCGGCCGACGAAGCTCTGTCGAAGCTGCGTGCCGAGCTCGGCGACGACGCGGTCGTCCGCGCGGTGCTCCGCGACGGACACTTGCCCGAGGCGAGCTTTGGCTGGGAGCGGCTCGTCCACGTCGTGCCGGCACAGCCAGATCCGAAGCTCGTGCGGCCGCTGGTGCGCCGCATGCTCGCGCGCCCGCAGCCCCTCCCGCCACAGGTGAGACAGGTGCGCGACGACGGTTGGCTGCTGTCGGGGCTCGAGCATGGCGCGGTCGTCCGGATCGTCGGGCCGTACATCGTGTCGGGTGGCTGGTGGACGAGCGTGTCCGGATCGACGCACCGCGAGTACCACTTCGCGGAGCTCAAGCGTGGCGACTGTCTGTGGGTCTATTACGACCGCGCGCGCCGGCGCTGGTTCTGCCAGGGCGCCGTCGAGTGATGGCGGTGCTACGCTCGCCGCGTGAGTGAGGAGGACGATCAGGCTTTCGGCACCGCCGCGCCGAGCGCACCGATCACGCGTGCCGAATTCGAGCGCGCGATCCGCAGTCTGAACATGAGCGATGTCGACCTCCGCGATGCGCTGCTCCAGCTCGCGGCGCGGGTCATCACGCTGACCGACGAGGTCACGCGCCGGCTCGATGGCGTCGAGCCGCAACCCGCGCCGCCTAACACGCCGGCCGCGCCGCCGGTGGCGACCGTCGAGGAGACCGTCGGGAACCTGGTCGGTGGCGCGCTCGCCCAGATCCGCGCCAGCGACATCAGCGGCGGCCAGCGCGTGTCGCTAGATACGAGCGGCGAGAACAAGTACGAGGTCGAGAACGCGGGGCCGCCGTGCGCCGAGCTGATCCACATCTGTGAGGCGCGGTGCTGCAAGCTGACGTTCGCGCTATCGACCACGGATCTCGACGAGGGCGTGATCCGCTGGGACTATGGACAGCCGTATCTGATCAAGCAGCGTGCGAGCGACGCGTATTGCGTGCACAACCATCCGGCCTCGCACTTCTGTACAGTGCACGAGCATCGCCCGCGCGTGTGTCGCACGTACGACTGCAGTACCGACACACGGATCTGGATCGACTTCGCGAACCGGATCCCCGCGCCGACGCCGGAGCACGGGACGCGTGAGGCGGAGAAGAAGGGCGGTCCGGCGTTCGATCTCCTCGAGCGAGCGCGCGCCCGCGGGGTCGCGGTGCACATCGAGATGACGGCGATCTCCGAGAGCTTCGGCGCTGCGGAGCCGACGCGCGGCCCGGCCCCGAAGAAGCGCTGACCAACCTCTACGACGCGCTGGATCGCGCGGGTGCCTGGCGGGCGAGCTGGACCAGACGGACGAGATCGAAGACGGCTAGCGCGAGCCAGGCGTACACGCCGAAGAGGAGCAACAACTGGAGTGCCGCGCGCATGCCCGCCGGCTGCCTCCGGAATTCTTCGACGATCCGGATCGGTCCGCCGACGTCGACCTGCTCCTTGCCGGCAATCAGCTCGCGGAGCGCGAGTGCGATGTCGCGTGTCTGGCGGATCGGATACAGCGCGGCTGCTTCGAGTGCGGCGCTGGTATCGCGGACGACGTCCTTACCGCGGTGGTTCTTGATTCCCAGGAGCCACACGGTGCGATCGCCGGCCTGGGACTGTTTCGGTTGCACCGTGATGTCGCGGCGCTCGCCACCGCGCTGGATCGTGAGGACGACTGGCTTGCCGTCAGATGCCTCGACGCGGGACACGAGCGAGATCCCGGTGGGCGAGACGGCAACGCCATCGGCTTCGAGGATCCGATCGCCGGACTCGAGCTTGCCGGCGGCGTCGTATCCCGGCAGTGCTGCGTCGACGATGTATTCGCTCGGTCCCGTTTCGATGCCGTAGCCGGCGTAGCGCGCGAGCGCAAACCCGACGAGCACGAAATACCCCGCAGGGATCCCGAGCAGGACCGCCCACGGCCGGCGGATCGTGCGCCGGGCGAGCCGGACCACGAGCTCGTGCAGGCCGATCAGCACCACGAGCCCGGCCGCGACGATCAGGTAGAGCATCGCGGCGAAACCTACCCCGAGCGAGCGCGCCGCAGGGCCTCGATGTCCGTCGCGGGCGGATGAATCAGCAC
>JACCQV010000562.1 GCA_013813945.1 Deltaproteobacteria bacterium
ACCTCAGATTCTCGAGCTCGTGGGTGTAGGCGGCGCCGCCCTCGTAGCGGTTCTCGGTGAACGGCATCGCATCGGCACCGCCCGACGACGCAGAGGCCGATGTGATCGCATCGACGAGGAAGTGCGCGGTGAGCACGCCCTTGGTGCCGGCCTCGAACGTTCCGTCGAGCATGGGCTGGACCACGCGGGTCGCGCGCTCCTTGTAATAGACGCCGCGTGCCGAGACCGAGCCATCGGCGGACGCCGAGGCCGTGGTCGCGGCGAGCAGCGCGACAGAGACTAGTTGCAGCCGCATCCGCCGCCCGGCTGTCCGGTGCCACCGTCGGCACCTTCGCGTGATCCCGTTGCGTGCTGGCCGAACCGGGCCTCGCCCGCATCGCGGTCGTTGGTCATCGCGCGCTTGGCGAGGTTTCCGCGCTCGTGCGCCTTCACGACGACGCACCCGGAAGCAGAGATCGCCATGAGCATGACGAACGTGGTGAGGGACCGCACGACGGCGCGAACCATAACACGCGTGATGCGTGACCACATGGTGTGGATCCGTTGTACAAGCGGCGCATGACCAGTCGGCCGTTCTTGCAGTTGCTCCTCGGTACGCTCGTCGCTTGTGGCGGTACCCAGACGACCGACACCACACCGGGTGGCGGCGGTTCGGGCGGCCCGGCAAAGCCTGCCGCGGCCGGCGACGTCTCGTTCGACGTTCCGACCATCGAGATCAAGGGCGTCGTGTTCGAGCCGCTCGCGCTCGGGCGTCCTGGTATGCCGCTCGTCGATGCGAAGCGCAAGACCACGCTCGAGAAGCAGCGTACGACGTTCAACACGACCAAGGATCCCGTTCAGAAGGAAGCGCACGCCGCGATCCTCGCGACGCTGCTCTACCAGAAGGCCAAGGAAGACAAGGCCAACGAGGTCGCGCTGTGGACCGAGGCGCGCCAGGCACTGCGCGACGCCGCGAAGATCTCCGGCGACAAGGTCGACGAGATCACGCTTCGCCTGCTCGGCAGCTACGAGCTCTTGCTCGAGGATTACGCGGCCGCCGAGAAGGCGTGGGCGACGCTCGTCAACAAGGATCCGAAGAACAAGGAAACGCCCTACAACAAGGCGTGGTGGGCGTTCTCCCTGATCAAGCAGTTCAAGAATGCGGAGGCGCTCGCGGTCGTCAAGGACGAGGTCCTCACGGAGAAGCAGCCCGAGCTCGCCTATGCGGCGGCGTGGGCGAAGTGGCGCGCGAATGACGATGCCGGCGCATGGAGCGCGATCGTCGTCGCTGCGAAGGGCTGGTCGGGCGGTGGCAAGGAAGCGCTCGACGATGACGTCTACATGTTTGCCGGCCGCAGCAACGTCTCGCTCGCCGAGACCACGCCGCAGATGTTCACGCTGTTCGGTGCGAAGCAGAAGGGCCAGCAGTACGCGGTCCTCGTCAAGCTCGGCCTCAAGTCCTACAACTTTGCCGGCCGCTGGGCCGACGGCATCGCCGCACTCGACAAGGCGATCGACACCAACGCCGGCACGGTTCCGCCGAACGACCTCCCGGTGATTCGCTACAACCAGGCCGAGTTCACGGTTCGCCTCGACACGCCGGAGGTCGCCGCGAAGTACGCGATCGATGCGGTCAAGTCGCTCGTCCCGTGCGGCACGAAGTGCGCGGAGAAGGACAAGCAGGATCTCGTCTACGGCGTGTTCGGCATGGGCCTTCTGTTCCACGTGCTCTACGCGACGGCGAACGACGTCCGCTACTACCAGCCGGCGCACGATCTCTACACCGCGACCGTCGGCCTGCTGATGGACGACGCAAAGCGCGCCGAGGCCCAGAAGAACATGGGCATCCTCGAGCAGACGCTGAAGAACACGAAGGTCGGCACCGGCACGCACGACAAGGGCGCGATCGCCTCGCTGCTCAACCGCCACAACCAGGAAGTCCAGGCCTGCTACGAGGCGTCGCTCGCGGCGAACCCGAAGCTCGGTGGCACCCTGACCCTCAACCTCGAAGCGGACGCGACCGGCGGCATCAAGGGTGTCGCGACCGACCCGAAGTCGGGCCTCGCGGACATGTCCGCGGTGGCCGGCTGCGTGACCGAGGCCGCGAAGACCTGGAAGCTGCCGAAGCGCGGCATGCCGGGCACGACGCGCATCAAGCTCGCGTACACGATGTCCCCCCGGAAATAGGGACGCTCCCGACTTACGACATCTATTTCGCCGAACCCGGCGAGATTGCTACGTCGAGCGGGGACGATCCCAACTTACGCGATCTGTGTGAAACAGCCGCGTGGAACTAATGTCGTAAGTCGGGAGCGTCCCCTGTTCAGGGCTCGATCGCCCGCGACTTCTTCGTCGAGGTCGTCCGGCGGCGCCGGCGGCGCAGGCTCGTGCCCGTGACCCGCGCGGCGCGCTCGAGGTTCGCCATCATGCGCTCGGCGCAAGCGACGCGACCCGGCTGATCGGGATCCGCGTAGAGGCCGGTCGGCAACGCGCTGGTCGTCACGAACCGGCGAAGCGCATGAAAGCAGCCGCTCGGATCGCCGAGCTGGCGCAACGCGACGGCGAGGTTCCAGTGGTGCAGCGGCCAGTCCGGCTCGACGGCGAGTGCGCGTCCGAGCGCTTCGATGGCTTCGAGCGCTGCAGCCGGTTCGTTGCGCGCGAGGAGGATGGCAGCGCGTGCGGCGGCGACGTCGGGATTCGCTGCATCGCAACGTGCGAGCAGCGCCTCGGCGCGCACGGACTCGCCGTCGGCGAGGTGCTCGAGAGCGCGGGCGAGGGTCGCCGCTGGTTGACTGGCGCGCTCGCCGAGGTGTGCACCGGCGAGGTCGAGAAGATCGCGGCCGAGGTAGTACGCGGAGGTGAGGGCACTCGTGCCGTCGGGGCGAGGCGACGATGCGGTCAGCTTCGCCGCGGTGGCGACCACCCGACGAGCGTGCTCGAGCGCGGTGCTCGCGACGCGATAGCCGTCTGCGCACAGGTTCGCGATCAACGGCGCGGCATCCGCGTCGTCATCGCCGTCGTCCTCGTGCAGGCAGTCCTCGATCCGGCCGGTCGCGCCGATCAGCACGGCCCACCGGCGCCACCGGCGCTCTCCGGTGACCTTCTTGCTCGCGACCACGACCAGGCGTGCCGAGGCATCGACGAGCACGGCGACCTGCGTCGGTCGCGACGAGCGCCTGCGTTCGGCCGGTCCGGCGATGCGCTCGGGAATCGGCGTGGCCGTCATCGTGGCGGTGACTCGCTCGCGCGTCTCGAGGGGCAGGTCGAGGCGCATCGCGAGCTCGGTCGCGAGTCGATGCGCCACAAGCGGCGCGGGCTCGGCCATCACCTCGAGCATCTGCACCATGTCGTTCTCGTCGAGCTGGCGCACCATGAGGTCCGCCGCGCTCGCGACATCGGCTTCGGATCCGATCTGACGTGCGAGTGCGATCGCCGACCGCTGCTGGATCGCGTTCGGATCGGAGAACCGCGCCGCGCCGCGCTCGCCGAGCTCCGCGAGGAGGCCGAGGGCGCAGACCTTGATCTCGTCGCCGCCGAGCTCGCTGGCGGTGATCGCGCGGAGCTCGGAGATCACGCGCGCGCGCAGGCTGTCGTCGACGGCGAGGTCCGCGAGTGCACTGCGACTTGCCTCGCGGCGACGCGAATCGGCACTGCGCAGCTCGCGGCCGAGCAGCGGAATCGCCGTCGCGCCGAGCCGCTGAACCAGCCTCTCGATCAGCAACGAGCTGCGGTGCGGGCTCCCCCCGAACCAATCCGCCAACCGCCGCAGGTCAACGAACGCGCTGTCGGCCCCCATCAGTGGCCATACGTTATGTATATGGTCACGTAAGAGTCAATGAATTTTCGGTAGGTTAGAGGTAATCAGAGATCGCACCTGCGCAGGTGTTCCGGTGTAGGCCCTGCCAGGATTTCCCTTGCGCTGACAGGTCCTGGTTCGCAATCCTCGCCGCCGCTGAGGACGCTTTTGCGCCCGGGGAGAAACGCTGCATGGCGAAGACTGAATCGACTGCCGTCAACGACCTGATCAAGATCGCGACGACACAGACTCCGCTGCGCCACGATCCTTCCGACGACCTGATGTTCGCTGCACCTTCCAAGAAGGATCGCAGCTCGAAGCACGCCCTCGTCCCGAGCGGCACCGAGGTCGCGCCGCTGCCGCGCAATCGCGCACCGCTGAGCACGCAGCAGCACGCGATCGCGATGCCCGCGCACAGGCTCTCCAGCGCTGCGATCTCGCCGCCGCCGATGCCCGCGCTGAAGATGTCGAGCCCGGCGATCGTGCCGCCGCCGATGCCGACGCTGAAGATGTCGAGCCCGGCGATCGTGCCGCCGCCGATTCCTGCGCCACCGAGCCTGCTCGCAGATGTACCCGAGCGGCTCAGCGATCCGTCGCTCGAGCCAATCGCGACGCGCGCCACGCGCCCCTCGCTGCCGCCGCCGACGCGCGCATCCGCTCCGCCGCCGGTCCGGATCGCGATCCCGTCGGAGTACCCGATCGTGACGCCGATGGTGGCACCGGCGCCCGCGATCGAAGACATCGCGCCGCTCTGGGGTGACGACAGCCTCGACGTCGATGTCCAGCCGTTCCACGGCGACAGCACCGCGCAGCTCGCGAAGCCGCGGACGACCCTCCAGTGGATGATCAAGCTCGCGCCGGTCGCGGGCGCGATGATCTTGCTCGGTGTGATCATCGGCGGGTTCCTCGTGTTCGGCGGAAAGGGTGACAAGCAAGACACCGCCGCCGCGGCCTCCGGTGCCGTCGAGGTCAAGGTCCTCGACGAGCAGGCGGCTCCCGTCGCTGTCGCCGCTCCAGCGCCGGGTTCCCCGACCGAGGCTGCCCCGACGCCGCCCGCGCCGGTGACGCCGCCGAACCTCGCCGCCGTGGCGACCGAATCCGCGCCCGCGACCGCCACAACCGATTCCGCCGGCGCCACGAACGTGCCGAGCACCGCGACGAAGCTCGCTTCGACCGCTGTGGCCCCGACCACCGCGGCCCCGACTGCTGCGGCCCCGACCATCGCGGCCCCGAGCACCGTGACCACCGCGACCGCGGCGACCACCGCGAGCCCGAGCACTGCCGTTCCAGCGCAGCCGAGCATCGCAACGCGCGCGCCGACCTCGGCGGCGATCGCGGCGCGCCCCGTGTTCGTCGACGTCCGGATCGACTCGAAGCCGACCGGTGCGACGGTGATGCTGGTGGACCGCGGCAAGCAGACGTTCCTCGGGACGACCCCGATCAGCACCGCGGTGGATCCGTCGCGTGCATACGAAATCGTGTTCTCGCATCCGCGCCGCCCGACCCAGACCCAGCACCTCGATCCGAAGACGACGACTCGCCTCGCGGTGGTGCTCAGCCGGTCGAGCAACCGCCCCACGATGGACCTCGCGAAGCCACCGACTGCTGCTGCGGTCGCGAAGCCCGCGATCGCGAAGCCCGCGAAGGTCGCG
>JACCQV010000564.1 GCA_013813945.1 Deltaproteobacteria bacterium
AAGCGGTTCCGCGAAGATCTGTTCTACCGGATCAACGTCGTCGCCATCCCGGTGCCACCGCTGCGCTCTCGCGCCGGAGACATCCTGCTGCTCGCGCAGTACTTCCTGAAGCGGATCGCAGCGCGCACCAACAAGCCGGTGCAAGGGATCTCCGGTCCCGCCGCTCGCCTGTTGATGGACTACGACTGGCCGGGCAACGTTCGCGAGCTCGAGAACTGCATGGAGCGCGCGGTCGCGCTGTGCCGCCTCGACGAGATCACCGTCGACGATCTGCCGGCGAAGGTGCAGGAGCACCAGAGCAGCAAGATCGTGATCACCACGGAGAGCCCGGGCGAGCTGATCACGCTCGACGAGATGGAGCGCCGCTACGTTCGCCAGGTGCTCAATGCGGTCGGTGGTAATAAGACCCACGCCGCGCGCATCCTCGGCATTGATCGCAGGTCGCTCTACCGTCGTCTCGAGGAGCCGCGTCACGATCAGAAGCCCGCCGAGGTAGGGGCCGCTCCGGCACCGGGACGTCCTGCGTCTTCGACCACCCCACCGCCGCACGCGAACGGGCATAATGGGAACGCACCAGCGAGTGCTGGCGGCACCCCGACTCACCCCGGAGAGATCGAGCAGTCCTAGTCACGGTCATGAAGGCACAGCGGATTCATCTCCTGCTCGTCGAGGATGACGACCTCGACGTAATGAACGTTCATCGAGCGCTTGCTCAAGCTCCCGAAGTCGCGTCGATCACGGTCGCGCGCGACGGGATCGAAGCACTCAAGATGCTCCGTGCCGGTGAGCTTCCGATGGAGCGGCTCGTCACGGTGATCGATCTGCGGATGCCACGGATGTCAGGGCTGGATCTGCTCAAGGAGATGCGCCACGACCCCCGGCTCAAGCGGATCCCCTCGGTCGTGCTCACCACGTCTGACGACCCGCACGATCGCGATGCTGCGTTCTGTCTCGGTGCTGCGGGATACTTCGTGAAGCCGGCCGCACCAGGTCGGTTTCGACAGATCATGGATGCCTTGCGCAGCTACTGGTCTGTCGCGGAGTTTCCACCGCCTCCGATGATGGACGGCTTCAAACCATGACGGAGCGCCTCCAGCTGTTGATGATCGACGATGATCTCGTCGACCGTCTCGCGATCCGTCGTGCGATCGAGCAGAGCGGACTGATCGCGGAGATCGACGAGTGCGGCAACGCCGAGGAGGCACTGCACAAGGTCGCTGCCCGGCGTTACGACTGCCTTCTGCTCGACCACGACCTCCCCGCCACCACAGGGATCGAGGTCGCCAAGATCCTGCGCGCGAGCGGTAACCTGACGCCGATCGTCTTCATTACCGGTCAGCAGAACGAAGAGCTCCTGCAAGCTGCCGTCGACGCCGGAGTCACGGACTTCTTCCCCAAGGGCGATCTGTCGCCGCGCCGGCTCGCGTTGCGGATCCGGTTTGCGATCCGGATCGGACGCGCCGAGGCGGAATCCGCCAAGTCGCTCGCGGCCGCGACTCAGGCCGCCCGGACTCGCGACGACATCCTGGCAGTCGTGTCGCACGATCTTCGCGGTCCGTTGCACGCGATCAGCCTCGCCTGCGAGGCGCTTCGCGACGAGATCTCGACCGACGCCGCGCGCTACCTCGGCGCGATCGAGCGAGCCTCTGCGCGCGCCGAGCGGTTGATCGCCGATCTGCTCGAGGCAAACGCGATCGAGAACGGTGCGCTGACTCTCGCCCGCGGCGCCGTCGACGCGGCGGCGATCGTGAAGCAGGCGGCCGCCGACCACGAGCTCCTCGCGAAGGAGTCCGGCGGCAAGATCACCGCACAGGTTCCCCCGGAGTCCACGATCGTCTCCGCCGACCGGGATCGCGTGCTCCAGGTCCTCGGCAACCTGATCGGCAATGCTCTCAAGCACGCGCGCGGCGCCCCGATCGAGATCAGCGTCGCTCGCCGAGACAGCGAGGCCGTGATCGCCGTGCGGGACAAGGGTCCGGGAATCGCCGACCACGAGATTCCGCACGTGTTCGACCGGTACTGGCATGGCCGCACCAAGAAGGGGGGCGCCGGGCTCGGGCTCGCGATCGCCAAGGGCATCGTCGAGGCCCACGGCGGGCGCGTCGCAGTCGCCAGCAAGCAGGGCGAGGGCTCCGAGTTCTCGTTCACGCTCCCGCTCGCCCGCTGACCCACTCCGGACGTGCGGAAGCCGTGCGCACAAGCATCAACATGTCCAGCCCGCACGGACTGGCTCGGTAAAACCACGCGCCCGGGGCCTTGGAGGTGGCATGCGACATGCTCTCTAACGCGCCCATGCTCGCCCCGGCTGGAACCTCGCCTGGCTCTTCTGCTCTCGACCGAATCACCGAGCATCCGCGGCTGCGCGATGCGGTAGTCGGCCGCCTGCTGGAGCTCCTGGTCCACTCGGTCGAGACCGCCCGCGAACGCGTCCGCAGGATGTACTGACGTGTCCCCCGCGCTGGCCGAACGTCGGCGCGCGGAGCCGCAGCGGGACCGGCTCCGGTTGTCGGTACTCGCCGAAATCGGCCTGCTGTTCACCTCTGGTGGCGACGAGGTGGACATCCTCCGCCGGGTAGCCGAGATCGCAGTCCCTGCCCTCGCGGACGCGTGCTCCGTCCTGCGGTCGGGCGCGACGGGGCTCGAGCCCGTCGCGAGCCAGCGCATCGAGAACCTGACCGGCACGGTCTGCACGCAGATCTCGGTGCCGCTGCTCGTGCGCGGCGATGTGATCGGGATCCTCGTTCTTCAACGCTCGACACCGGGACGGACGTACACGCACGACGATCTGGTGTTCGCCGAGGAGCTCGCTCGCCGCATCGCGATGCACGTCGACCACGCTCGCCTGCTGTCGGACCAGGCGCAGCTGATCTCGGAGCTCGAGCAGTCCAATCGCGAGCTCGACCGGTTCGCGGACGTCGCGAGTCACGATCTCAAGGCGCCGCTACGCGGGATCGGCCACCTCGCCACCTGGATCGAAGAGGACCTGTCGCCGTTCGTCAGCGAGGGTGGGCGGACGCACCTCCAGCTGCTGCGCGATCGGGTGCAGCGCCTCGAGGACATGATCGACGGCATCCTGCGCTACAGCCGCGCAGGCCGGATCGTCGACGATCCCGTCGAGGTCAACGTCGGCGAGCTGACGAGCGAGGTCGTGGGTCTCCTGGCGGCATCTCCCGAGGCGTCGATCGTGATCGATCCCGCGCTGCCCACGCTGCGCACCGTGCGCGTTCCGCTCCAGCAGGTCTTCCTCAACCTCGTCGGCAACGCGCTCGCCCACGCGAGCTGCGATCACCCGAGCGTTCATGTCGGCGGCACGCCGATCGATGGCGGCTGGGAGTTCTTTGTCCGCGATGACGGCAATGGAATCCCACCTGCTCATCACGAACAGATCTGGCAGATGTTCAAGACGGTGAAGTCGCGCGAGACCGCGACCACCGGCATCGGCCTCTCGATCGTGCGACGGATCGTCGAGAGCGTCGGCGGACATGCGTGGGTCGAATCAGAAGTCGGCGCTGGCGCGACGTTCCGGTTCACCTGGCCGGCAACCCTGCAGCGAACCTGGCGCCGCGGCGGACCTCCGACACCGACGACGCTGTCGACGATGAAGTAGCCGCAAGCCGACATCGACGAGGGCAAGCTCTCTCCCACCTCGCCGAAGACGATCTCGAGGAGCTGTCCGAGGATGACCTCAAGGACATGGAAGGCCCCGACGCCTGAGTCGGCGCGTTGCTCAGCGCCGGTGACGAACCGGCGAGGTCTTCTCGAGCGAGCCCGCGTCGAGCGTCACGCGCGGCACACCGTCGGTATCGTCGAGCCGATAGCGGTCGGAGCAGCGCTCGCTCGCGAGCGTACGCAGCTTCGCGATCTCGTGGCGAACGTCGGCGGCGTTCGGTCGCTCCTCGAAGTTCTTCGCGAGCATGCGCTCGACGAGATCGACGAGTCCGTACGGCGCATCGGGACAGCGCGGTGCAAGCGCCGGAACCGGACGATTGAGATGCTGCACGAGGATCTCGACGGAGGTCGCGCCCATGAAGGGAGGCCGTCCCGCGAGTGCCTGGTACGCGACGACGCCGAGACCGTAGACGTCGCAGTGGCCGTCGGTCGGCCCGCCTCGCGCCTGCTCCGGCGCCATGTACGTCGGTGTTCCGATCGCCTCGTTCATGTTCGTGAAGCGCGAGCCGGCGAGGTGGTGTGCGATGCCCCAATCGATGACGCGCACCGGGAAGGACGGGTCATCAGGGGTGAGGAAGATATTGTCCGGCTTGAGATCGCGATGCGTGACGCCGCGCGTGTGTGCGGCGTCGAGAACCTCGGCGACGGCACCGACAAACGTCGTCACCTCGTCGGCGTCGAGCAACGAGCGCTGCATCCGGGACGACAAGGGCGTGCCCTCGATCATCTCCATCGCGATCCACGGCCGGCCGTCATCGAGAAGGCCGCACTCGAAGAAGCGTGGGATGCCCGAATGCGAGACGCTTGCGAGGATCGATGCCTCGCGCATCATCCGATCGATCGCGCGATCCTGGGTCAGCTGGTCTTCGCGCAGCACCTTCAGTGCGACCACGCGCCCATTGAGCGCGTGACCCGCTCGGTAGACCCACCCCATGCCGCCGGTCCCGACCAGGCTCTCGACGCGGTAGGCGCCAATCAACTGTCCTGGAGCCAGAGCGCCCTCGAGCCGCTCATCCGGAGTGGCTTTCATTTGCGAGCTGACCATGTTGGTGCGCAACTACGAGCACACCACGTGCCAGGCCGGCTCGGTAGCTCACGGGCTGTGCGCGTCTGCTACAAGTCAGGCACATCGCCCCGGTTTCTTCTGGCACCTTGGCTTACGAAGAAGTCGGCAAGGTTTCTGCAACAAGCCCCGGCATGACGTCGGAGCTGACCTCCCTTGGACCCGATGCGATCGTCGGGTCGTATCGGATCGTGAAGGAGATCGGCCGCGGCGGCATGGGCTCTGTGTACGAGGCCGTTCATACGGTGCTCCCGCGCCGAGCGGCCATCAAGGTGATGCACGGCGACCTGCGCCGGCAGCCCGGCATGGCCACGCGGATGGTTCAGGAAGCAGCCATCCTCGAAGACGTTCGCCACGCGGGAATTGTCCGCGTGTTCGAGTGCAACATCCTGCCGGATCAGCGGCCATGGATCGCGATGGAGCTCGTGCTCGGCGAGACCCTCGCGCAGCGTCTGCAGTATCAATCGACGCTACCGGCAGCGGATCTGGCGAAGCTGCTCTCGGAGATCGCGGACATCCTTGCGGCGGTTCACGCACGCGGAATCATCCATCGCGATCTCAAGCCCGACAACCTGCTGCTGACGCCGTCGGATCCGTACTTCCCGGTACGCTTGATCGACTGGGGCGTCGCGCGCCTCGGACCGATGGGCCGGCTCACCCTCGACGGATTGACGCCCGGAACGCCGATCTACATGTCGCCCGAGCAGGCGACGGGCAAGAACATCGCCGCACCTTGCGACATCTATTCGCTCGGAGTGATTGCGTACGAGGCGCTCGCCGGGCACCCGCCGTTCGACGGGCGCACGCTCGCCGAGGTCGTCTGCAAGAATCTGTCGAGAGAGCCCGCGCCACTGCGTGACTGCACGACCGCGCCTCGCGAGCTCTGCGAGCTCGTGCATCGCATGCTCGACAAGGATCCGGCCGTGCGCCCTGGTGCGATCGAGGTGCGCCAGATCGCGCGCGCCATCGCGATCGAGCTGACGAGCGCCTACGCCGAGTTCGAGCTCAGCGGCGTCGAAGCCGAGCCAGAGCCCGCGTCGGTGGTCCCGGTTCGCCCGCGCGTGCCGCACATCCCTCATATGGCGCACTCGGCGATGCCGAGCGATGAGGTCGTCATCGTCGATCCGGATTCGCTCGAATTCGGCGTCACGGAGATGGTCCCCATCGTCCGCAAGCCCCGCTGGACGCCGGAGATCGGCCACGTCCCCAGCAGCCTCGCCGAGCAATCAAACGCGACCAGCACGCGCGCACAGGCCATCACGCCCAAGGCATCTCGCGACCAGGTCTCCGGCGAGATCACGCTCGCCAAGCGCCGCTGAGTCTCCGGTCCGCGCTGAGCGCTTCTGCCACGATGATTCCGATGAGGTTTGGCTCATCGTGAGTCATTGGTGAGGTTTGCCCCAGATTCGTAGCGATTTCGCCCATCGGGCGTTCCCGCACGGCTGGGTTATGAGCGCCAAGACACAGCGCGTTGCGCACGACGCGCCGCTGGCGCACGGAGTTTGTTCGTTACATCGGGCTCTTGAGGCACTCCCGGGTGGGGCACGCCTCGTGCTCTTGGATTCTCTGTCGATTTTCATCCCCTAGGAGATTCCAATGAACAAGAACGGCACGACCACCACCGAGCAGGGCGCAAGCGCCATCGAAGGACGCATTGAAGGCATCAAGGAGTCCGTGAAGGGCCTCGTCGACAAAGGCGAGCGCCGCGTGGACGAGATCCGGACCCGCGTTGTCGAGGTCAAGGACGAGGCTGTCACCCGTGGCAACCAGGTCCTCGATCAAGCCGTGACCTTCATCCGTGCGAACCCGATGAAGTCCGTCGGCATCGCCTTCGGGATCGGCTACGTCGGCATGCGCCTGTTCCGGCGCTAGGGCCCACCATGATGAGCCCGGACATCAAGCGCGAGCTCGAAGCAAAGATCAGCGCGTATCCGCTGGCCGCGGTCGCGATCGCGCTGCTCGCCGGCGCGGTCGTTGCGCTCGGTCGTCGCTCGCGCGATGCCGCGACCACGAAGCGAACGGTCAGCAGCGTGCTCATCGGCGGCATCAGCGCACTCGCGATGGGCGTCGTCAAAGACGCGCTGTTAGGTCAGCTCTCGGGCGCTGCGAAGTCGTGGCTCGACCCGGAGGGCGC
>JACCQV010000572.1 GCA_013813945.1 Deltaproteobacteria bacterium
GCACATCGCGGCCAAGACCGATGACGACGGCGCGTTCGAGCTGCGCGATCTGTTCCCTGGCCAGTACACGCTGCGCGCGACGCTTGGCACGGCCGCGGCCAAACCCGTCGAAGTTCGTGTCGGCGCACAGACGGCGACGGTGGCGATCGAGCTACCCGCGCTCTGAACCAGTTGCTCCAGCGGATGGTGGCAAACGCCTCGAGTGAGAGACCACCCAAGCCGGGGCGGCAATCGCCGGTAAATGCAGGCACATGGTGGTGTCACGGCCTGTCGAGACGCCAGATAGTTCGAGCCATTCCAGTGCGGTAGGGTGGTGGCCAGCGGACTCGCGATGACGCACGACGTAGACATCACCAGCTACCTGTTCGAACACGCGCGGGACGTCATCTTGGTGATCGACGCGGCGTCCGGATCGATCATCGATGCGAATCATGCGGCGGAGGCGGCCTACGCCTACCCGCGCGATGAGCTGCTCACGCTGAAGATCTTCGATCTGCGAATCGAGCCGACACCGTCCGTGACCGATCAGATGCGGCGGGCGAACACCGAGGGAATCTTGTTCGACACCATGCACCGCCGGCGTGATGGATCGACCTTCCCGGTCGAGGTCAGCTCGCGCGGTGACATGGTCTCCGGCCGGCGCGTTCTGTTCTCGATCATCCGCGACGTCACCGAGCGCAAGCGCTTCGAAGCCGAGCGCGAGGAGTTGCTGGCGGCGACCCAGCGCGCCCTCGTGCTCCGCGACGACTTTCTGATGATCGCATCCCACGAGCTGCGAACGCCGGTGACCAACGTCAGCCTCCAGTTGCAGCAGCTCACCCGACTACTGGAGCGCGGCGCCACACCGGAGCAACTCGCCGTCGTCGGAGATGCGGCACTCCGCGAATCGAAGCGGCTGTCGACCCTGATCGGCGCGCTGCTCGATGCGCAGGTCGCGAAGGGGCAGCTCGCCCTCGATCGCGGCGAGGTCGATCTCGGCGAGCTCGTCCGCGACGTGACCGAGCGCGTGCGGTCGCGCGCCGAGCAGGCGGGGTCGGCGATCGTCGTCGAAGGATCGGAGATTCGTGGCCACTGGGACCGCATGCGGATCGACCAGGTCCTGACGAACCTCCTGCTCAACGCGATCAAGTACGGACGCGGCCGCCCCGTGGTCGTGAGTGCGCGTACCGACGGCGCCCTGGCGCAGATCGAGATTCGCGATGAGGGCATCGGGATGACGACCGAGAGCACGCTCCGGATCTTCGACAAGTTCGAGCGGGCCGTTCCCGCGCACTATGGCGGGTTTGGCCTGGGGCTGTTCATTGCCCGCCAGATCGTGGAGGCCCACGAGGGGCGGGTCGAGGTCGAAAGCACCCCGGGGGTCGGATCCACGTTCCGCGTCACTCTCCCGCGGTTACCATCGAAGTCTGGCGACGTAGACCCCTCATGCGCTTCCTTGTCGTCTTCCTGACCCTGCTCGGCTGCGCTCGCGAGGACCGCGCCGTGCCGCCGATGTCTCGCGCGGAGCCAGCGGTTCGACTGCCCGCGAACGCCGAGACTGCGCTGCTCGCCGGCGGGTGCTTCTGGGGGATGGAGGAGATCCTCCGCAAGATCCCGGGCGTCGTGGAGACCGAGGTCGGTTACGTCGCCGGCGCCGAGTCCGTGCGCGTCGTGTTCGATCCTGCGGTGCTCTCGTACGCAACGCTGCTCGAGCGCTGGTACTTTCGCATGCACGACCCGACGACGAAGAACCGCCAGGGCAACGATGTCGGCACCAAGTACCGCTCGGCGATCTTCTATCTGTCCGATGCGCAGCGCGCGACCGCAGAGGACATCAAGGAACGCGTCGATGCGAGTGGGAAGTGGAAGGCGCCGATCGTGACCGAAATTGCCGCGGCCACCGACTTCACCGTCGGTGAGGGGTTCCACCAGGACTTCTTGCAGCGCGAGCCCAACGGCTACACCTGCCACTACCTTCGCGACTGATCGTCGTCGTCGACATCATCATCGTCCCGGTCGCGATCGCGCCGCAGCCAGCCGATTCCTTCGACGATCGGCCGGACGATCGTGCCGCCCCAGGGCCGGATCGCCAGCGTCCATGCGCGCGCGACCATCATCATCGGGATCCGCGCGAGCACACGCGGCAGCTCGCGGACCAGCAACACCGCGGCAGCAAGCCGTGCTGCCGCCGACACGGCGAACACCCAGAGGTATGCCGCGTGATCGCTGCCGAGCGCGCCGAGCAGCGCGCCGCCGACCAGCGATGCGCCAGCCGTGCCGATCGCCTGCAGCGCACTGAACGCGACCTGCATGGTGGTGCGCTCCGCATCATCCTCGCCGTCGAACAGTGCCATCAGCAGGCCGAGCTCGAAGCCACCCCATGCGACCCCCGCGATGATCTGGATCACGATGAGCCATACGAAGGCATCGGAGATCATGTAGAGGAGGGGAATCGGTGCGATCGCGAGGGCGCAGATCGTCATCACTCGCCGTACGCCGATCCGCTGGATCACGCGACCGAGGAACGGCAAGGCGATGATCTTCGCGAGCACGACGGTCGCCGTGAACACGCTGTACCCGGCGTAGCCGATCCGCAGCTGGTCGAGCAGGTAGGGCGTGATGAACGGCCCGGAGATCGAGGCGGCGGCGATCGCCGCGATCAGATAGCCGAGCAGCGACGCCCGCGGGGTGCCGCGTAACTTCGGCGGAATGCTGCGCAGCCTCATGCGCTTGCTCGGCGCCACGGTGAGGCCCCTGCCCTGACGCGCGATCATGATCGCGCAGATCAGCCGCGCGATCAGCGCGAGCCCGAACATCGCGGCATAGACGTGATGGATGTTCGCCGTTCCAGCGAACGCATGCAGCGCGGCGCCGGCACCTACGAGTCCGACGAGCATGGTTGCCTGGACGAGCCCCTGGCGCCGGCCAAAGAACTTGCTGCGAATGCGCGCCGGGACCACGCGAGCCATCCACGGATTCCAGGCCGCCGAAGCAGCCATCCCCGCAGCCCAGTACACCGAGGCCGCGGTGAAGACGATCGCGGTCGACGCGATGCCGAGCATGGCAACGACGATCAGCGGCACGAACGCGAGCGCCTGCACGACCATGGTGCCTACGACCCAGGCCCGGATACTGGTCACGCGAGCGATCGCACGCGGCGCAAGCAGCTGGATCATCCCGCCCGCGAGGAGCGGTACCGCCGCGACCAGTCCTGCCGTCACCGGCGAAAGCCCGATCGCGAGCGCGAACGCCGGCAGGTACACCTCTGCGACGCCTGCCATGACACCGTAGCCAGCGGCATCGCCAAGGCTGAGCTGGAGGTCGCGGCGGACAGCGCCGGGAAGTCGCACGTCGATGAGGTAGCACGACGCGGGAGCCCGCTGGTGCGCACCGTCATGGAGACGGCGACACCAGCGGCTCATGCGTTTACTCAGATCGCGTCGTCGAGATCTTTCTCCAGCTCGTCCAATCTTGCGCTTGCGTCACTCTTGAACTGATCCCAGCTCGAGCTGGCGCGATCGCCCGCGTTGTCGAGGCGCGCCGAGAGCTCGGTGCGCTTCGCGCGCAAACGGGCCGCCGCGTCCTTCGACTGCTCGTCGCCCTTCGCCTCGAGCTCGCTGATCCGGAGCTCGATCCGGTTCATGCGCTCTCTCGCCTCAGCCGAGAACTCGGCGCGCGCTTGCGCCAGATCGTTGCGAGCTTCGTTCAGGTCGCCACGCTCGTCGCGGACTTCCACGCGTGCTTCGCGCCGGTCGCACGCAGCGCCGAGAGTCGCAGTTACGAGAATCGAGCAGTAAATCATCGTACGCATGAGCACCTCCTTTGATTGGTCAAAGGAGGTGCAACGAGAATGCCCGGATCCGAAATGTCACCATCAGGCGACGATCTGGATCTCAGAACGCCGCGTCGATGTCCTTGCCGAGCTGGTCGAGCTTCGCGCTCACGTCGGTCTTGAACTCGTCCCAGTTCGAGTCGACGCGCTCGCCCGCCGTATCGAGCTTGGCAGACAGCTCGGTGCGCTGCGCGCGGAGCTTGGTGGCCGCCTGCTTGGACTTCGCGTCACCCTTGGCCTCGAGCTCGTTGATCTTTACCTCGAAGCGCGCCATCCGCTCCTTGGTCGCGGCCGAGAACTCCGCGCGTGCCGCGACGAGATCGCCCTTGGCTTCGTTGAGATCCTTCTGCTCCGCTTTGACGTCCTTCACCTCGTCGCGGACTTCCTGCGCCTGGTCCTTGACCTCTTCCTGGGCCTTCTGGACCTGGTTGGCAGCTTTGTCCGTCCGGTCGTCGGACTTCTTGCAGGCGGCACCGAACAGCGCCGCGGAGAGGATCGAGCAATAGAGAATGGTACGCATGTGAGCTCCTTTGTGTCTGGCCCATCGCTGCAACCCCGGTGCCTCTCCGAGCGCGCTGGAATCCGCTTCGAGCGCCACGCGATGTGGATCTCGCGCTCACCCGCGCGTGCGAGCGCATTTGTCGACAATCGTCGACGATCTGTTTCCGTCAGCTGACAGCTAGCCGGAGACGATCCGGCACAGCCCATCCATCGCGTCGGGCTTGTACAGCGAGGTCCCGAGCAACAGGCGCGCGGCTTCGAGCACGCCCTCGGTCACAGCGGGATGCGGGTGAACGCAGCGATCGACGGCAGCGAGCGTGCCGCCCTGCCCGATCAGCAACGCGACACCCTGGATGCACGTGCCTGCTTGCGGGCCGACGACGCGCAATCCCAGGAGGTGACCATCGGGCCGGGCCAGGAGCTTGACGAAGCCAACCGGCGCGCGCATCGCGAGGTTCCTCCGGTTGAGCGCGTTCGAGACGATCGCAGCGCGATACGGGATGCCCTTGGCGCGTGCCATCTGCTCGTCGAGGCCCACCGCCGCCACCTCGGGACTGAGGAAGTAGATCGCGGACTGCGCCTCGTGAACGATCGGTGATGGATCGCGCCCGTACATGTCCTCGACAGCGTGTCGCGCCTCGAGCTCCGCGAGATTCGCGAGCATGAGGTCCGGGGTGACATCGCCGGCCGCCCAGACATGTGGTGCCGTGGTCCGCGTGCGCTCGACCGTGACGCCGCCGTTTGCATCGATCGAAACGCCCGCGAGGTCGAGGCCGAGCTGACCGAGTGACGGTGCACGGCCGGTGGCGACCAGTACGCGATCGTAGCGGCGGTGCTGGACGGCACCGGCCTCGTCGAGCCAGCCGATCTCGACCTCGTCGCCGATCACGACGACCCGCTCGATCCGCGCCTTGCGGTGGACGTGCACCCCGATCTCGGCGAACCGCGATGCAACGACCGCGGCGACATCCTCATCCTCGAACGGGAGGATCCGCGGCTGGCGATCGAACAGCTCGACCGCGGTCTGCTTGAAGTGCGCGAACACCGTCGCGTACTCGCACCCCACGACGCCCGCGCCGATGATCGCGAGACGACCCGGCAGCGCCGGGAGGTGCTCGATCTGGTCGCTCGTCATCACGCGAACGCCATCGACGGCGATCGTCGGAGGAACGCGGGGGCGTGAGCCGACGGCGAGCAGAAACCGATCGGCCTCCAGGCGGCGCGAGCCGTCGACGGTCGCGACCTCCAGCGTCTCGAGGCCGACGAACGTGCCACGCCCGAGGATGTGATCGATCGTTCCGCGACCCACGCCGGGCCGCGCGAACGCGGCGAGCTGGCGAACGATCAAGGCCTGGGCCTCGCGACAAGCCGCGTCCACCTGTGCGCGGACCGCCGGCCACGAGGCGACCAGCGCAGAGCCGTCGTAGCCACGGTCACTCCGGCACGCGCGCGAGTAGTCCGCGGACAGATGCCACAGGGTCTTGGACGACAGCGCACCATCGAAGATGCCGGCGCCACCGAGCGGGCCGCCATCGATCAGCGCGACGCGCTTGCCGAGATCAACAGCGCGAAACGCGCCCGCGATTCCCGCGGGCCCAGCACCCACGACGCACAGATCGTAGCGATCCACGCGGAGATGCTACGCGAGATCAGGCGAGCTCAGGCGAGCTCAGTTGTACACGGACAGTCGCCGGCGCACTTCGGTGAGCAACCGCCGAACGACCACCTCGGGGTGATACTCGGGTCCGAGGTTGGCGAGGCGGACACTGCTCGCGAGCGCTTGATCGAGCGCATCGCGGTACTCGTCGATCGGCCCGGCGAGGGCGACCGCGAGAACCGAGTCGATCTTCTCGAGCGGATCACGCTCGAAGTAGATGACTTCGAACAACGACAGCATGAGACCGGTCGTGCGTTGTGAGAGCTCCACGTCGTCGACGATGATAAGCGGCTCGTCGCCGAAGCTGTAGTACTCAGCGGTGATCGCGAACGAAAGATCACCGTTGCGAGTTTCTCGGTGAGAGTTTTTCCACACACACAGGGTGCGCAGCGGGCCAGCGACCGCGCGAGCGCAGCGATGGTTCGACCACTGGCCGGGTGCGCAACCGCCGATAGATCCCCACCAGCCATGTGCGCCATGTCGGACGCGCGACGAGCCATCGTGATCAGATGTGCAGTCACCCTGCCACCCGGCACTCGAGCGGCTGCGTAGGGTTGGCAATCGCGGCTGCGGTTCCGCGCACCCAGCTGCCCCGCTTCCTGTGTCCGATGACACCCGTGGTACCAACGCGGCATGGACGTCTTCGGCAAGCTCACCGCTCACGACTTCGGCGAGGTTCACTTCAAGGCCGACAAGTCGACGCAGCTCCGCGCGATCGTCGCGATCCATGACTCGCGGCTCGGACCCGCCCTCGGCGGTTGCCGGTTCATCGAGTACGACACCGACGATGCGGCCTTCATCGACGCCCTGCGGCTCGCACGCGGCATGACCTACAAGGCGGCGCTCGCCGGCTTGCCACATGGCGGCGGCAAGAGCGTGATCATCCGCCCCAAGCAGCGGTTCGATCGCGTCGCTCTGTTCCGCGCGTTCGGCAGGTTCATCAACGACCTCCGCGGCCACTACATCACTGCCGAAGACAGCGGGACCGGCCTCGAGGACATGGAGATCATCCGCGGCCAGACCAAGTGGGTCACCGGGATCGATCCCACGCATGGTGGCTCGGGCGATCCGTCGCCGTTCACCGCTCTCGGCGTGCGACGCGGGATCGAAGCGTGCGTCAAGTTCAAGCTCGGCAAGGCCGACCTCCAGGGCGTACACGTCGCGGTGCAGGGTGTCGGTCACGTCGGCTATCACCTGTGCAGAGAGCTGCACGCGTCGGGCGCCAAGCTCACGGTCGCGGACGTCGACAAGCTCAAGAGCGAGCGAGCGCGTCGCGAGTTCGGCGCCGCGATCACCGACATCAACACGATCGCCGAGACCGACTGCGATGTGTTCGCGCCGTGCGCCCTGGGCGCCGGGCTCAACGACGATACGATCCCACACCTCCGCGCACCGATCGTCGCGGGCGCCGCGAACAACCAGCTCGCAGAAGTTCGCCACGGCGAGGACCTGCACGCGCGCGGCATCCTCTATGCGCCTGATTACGCGATCAACGCGGGCGGCCTCGTCAATGTCGCGCAGGAGGTCAAGGGCTACGACGCCAAGCTCGCCCGCGAAGGAACCCTGAAGATCTACGACACGATCTGGGACATCTGCGAGCGCAGCAAACGGCTCGGGGCGCCCACGCACAAGGTCGCGGACATTCTCGTCGAGGAAAAGCTCGGCGCGAGCGCGCGAGCGTGACGATCCTCGTGGTCTAATCAGCCCATGCGGGGGCATGCCGCGTCGGTTGGTTCCGTGGACATCCTTGTCCGCGCCGTGCTCGAGGAGTTTCCCGAGCTCGATGTGGCGCGCGTGCGTGCGGCGCTGGAGCGTGGAGTCGCTCGAGCGGCGAGCGCCTCGCTCGACACCGAGGGGTACCGGGTCGTCGATCTGCACCTCGCCCGAGTCGAGGCGAGCGACGAGAGCTCGGAGCGTGCCGAGATCCTGCGCTCCTTGTCGGAGAACCTCGAGGAGCGCGGGGATGCAGACCGCGCGCTCGTGGTCCGGCTCAGTGCGTTCACCGAGGCCTCGACCGCCGCCGACATCGATCCGCTGCTTCGCCTCGCCCGGCTGACGGATCGGTGGGCGGAGCTGCCGCTCGACACGATGAACGCACTGGTCGATATCAATGATGACGGAGCCGCTGGGCGCCTCACCGCGATGGCGGAGGCGTGGCAGCGCGTCGAGCGGCCTTACTACGCCGCCGATTGCCTCGAGCGCGTCCTGCTGATCAAGCCGGCAGACGCACACGCGAACGAGGCACTCGAGCTGTTCTACCGCAGCGTCGGCGAGTGGCCGGTTCTGATTGATCTGCTGTCACGTCACACGCTCCACCTCACGGATGACAAGCAGCGCGCGGAGCGCATGCGTGAGATCGGGATCATCTACGAGCGCGAGCTCGGCGATGACGCCGGTGCACTCGACGCGTTCCGCGAGGCCGACAAGCTCGCCGCCGGGAATCCCGACGTGCTCGATGCCATCTCGCGGCTCGCGGTCAAGGTCGGCGTTCCCGACGAGGAAGCGATCGACGCACTCGAGCGGCTCGCGGCGCTGGCGAAGGCTCCGCAGGAGCGGGCGAAGGTCCTGTGCCGTGCCGCGCAGCTCGCTCGGCTCTACGACTATGACCGTGCGCAGCGCTTGTTCGAGCGCGCCCGCACCGACGACCCCGATCTGACCGAGGCACTCGACGGGTTCGTCCAGCTGCATCGCGACAAGGGTCAGCTCGCGGAAGCCGTGGTGCTCCTCCTCCACGGGGCCGCTCGGCCCGGGATGATCAAGGAGAAGTCGCGCTGGCTCACCGACGCTGCTGGGTACTGCGTCGCGCTCGGTGACACCACCCGCGCCGAGAAGCTGTATCGCGAGGCGCGCGTCGCGAACCCGGACAATCACGAGGCCGGCGTCGCGCTGGTCGAGCTGATCGACTCCGGTTCGCTCGTCGAGCTCGCACCGATCCTCGACGAGCTGTGCCGCACCACCGACGATCCGGGCCGCCTGCGCGGGTACCTGCTGCAGCGCGCGAAGCTGTCCTCGGAGCTCGGTGACAAGACCGGTGCCCGCAACGCACTCAGTCGCGCCGTCGATCTCGATCCACTGGACACCGGGCCGCGCCGCGAGCTCGCGGACATGTTGTTCGATGCGGGCCAGTGGGCGAAGGCCAGGCCGCTACTCGAGAGCCTGCTCGAGGACGAGGACCTGCTGCCGGCGGAGCGGCGCGCGGAGATTCACTTCAAGGTCGGGCGCTGCGCGTTCGAGGTCAGCGACAAGGACAGCGCGCTCAAGCACGTCGGGATCACGCTCGCGCTCATTCCGGACCACCGTGAGGCGCTGAAGATGCGTATGGACCTCGACGCGGCCGACCCGTTCGCACATGCGGCGGGTCAGCTCGCGCTCGCGAACCTGGCGCCGCCCGAGGAGAAGGCAAATCGGTTTGCGGACCTCGGCGATCGGTACACGGAGCTCGGCGATCGGGCGACCGCGCGCGAGATGTATCTCGAGGCCCTGGCCCACCGTCCCGGCGATCACCTGCTGCTCACCAAGTTCCTGGGCCTCGTCACCGAGGACGGCGACTGGAGCTACAGCATCGACGTGATCCAGCGGCTGATCGACACGGAGTCGGATCGCAAGGTCCGTGCTCGCTACCGGCATCTCGCCGGCATGATCGCGCGTGACGAGCTCGAGGATCACGAGATGGCCGTCGCGTGGCTGAGCGACGCGCTCGAGGACGAGCCGCTCGGCTTCACCGTCGCCGACGAGCTCGAGCAACTGCTCGCCTCTTCGCCCGATGCGGATTCGCTGATCCGGTTCTATTACCGCCGGCTCGAGCACGTGCGGACGGAGGAAGGCCGCACCGGCGAGCGCCTTCGGCTGTGGGACCAGCTCGGCGAGCTGTGCCTCCAGCTGAATCGGCCCGACGATGCGGTCACCGCGTTCGAGGTCGGACAGTCGCTCGCCCCGGATGACATCGCGCGCCGGCAGCGGCTCGCCGATCTGTATTTCGGGAATCCGGCGCAGGACGCGAAGGCGATCACCGCGCATCAGGCGGTGCTGCGCGGTGACCGGCGTCGCATCGAATCGTACAAGGCACTCCGGGATCTGTATCTGCGAACGAAGCAGCCCGAGAAGGCGCGCGCGTGCGACCTGGCGATCGAGCTGGTCGACTCCGTCGAGGAGAAGATCGACAAGCTGTTCGAGCCGAGCCGGTCGCTCGAGATGCCTGTGGCGGCGACCGCCGAGCACAAGCCGCGAGCGCCGCTGACCAACGAGGACTTCGTCGCCCTGTCCCGGCTCGACGTCGACCTCGGCCTGTCGACGCTGTTCGCCATCGTCGCGCCGACGTTCGGCATCGAGCGGGCGCGGATGCGGCCACCTGCGCCGGTCCCGCTGAAGGAGAGCGAGCTTCCGCCCCTCGTGGCCCGCGTGCTCTCGCAGGTCCTGACGTCGTTTGTGGTCAACCGGCCGCCGGTCTACATCGAGAAAGATCAGCCAACGCTGTGCCGGCTTGCGATGCGGGCACGTGAGGGTGTGCTGACACCCGTTCTGACGATCGGTAAGCCCGCTCTCGCGAAGGACGCGGACGAGAAGGAGCTCGCGTTCTTCCTGGCGCGGCAGCTCGCGGATCTCCGCACCGATCGGATCGCTCGCCTGCTCTGCCCGCGTGCCGGCGAGCTCGCGCAGATCATCGAGCTCGCGTCGGCTCCGGCGAGCGATTCATCGAGTCATGCGACGCGCTGGCTCACGAGCTCGCTGCATCCCGTGGAGCTCGACCAGGCGATGGCGATCGGCTCCCGGCTGCGCGAGCGCGGCGTCCACCCGATGAGCGCCGCTCTGGGCTGGCTCGCCGCGACCGAACGCGCCGCGGACCGGATCGGGTTTGCAGTGGTTGGTGATCTCACGACCTGCGTCCGCCTCCTCGAACGAGATCCGCAGGCCTCGTCCAGCGACGGCAACCGCGTCCTGGATCTGGTCTGGTCGAGCGTCACCGAGGACATCCTCGGGGTCCGGAGTCGAATCGAAGGCTGGGCCCCGGAGGCCCCGACCCGGCGCAAGACGACGACCATGAGCAGCCTCGACCCCGGGTAGAGCCTGCAATCGGGGATTCCGCGGATATATGTCCAAAGATCTCTTGCGCCAGGGAGGGCCTGGAACGAAAACCCTTGGCTATGAACCGCTTTGCCGCCGTAGTCCTGGCCCTCTCCCTGGTGGGCGCGCCCTCCATCTCTAACGCAGAGGTCGAGATCGGTGGCACCGCAGGCCTCCACACCTTCAGCAACACCAGTGGCCTCGGCGTCGAGGAGATGGACGATGCCGACAGCCTGAAGAACTCGGCGCTGTTCGGACTCCGGCTCGGCGTCTACTTCGGCATGTTCGGGGTCGAGGCCGAGGGTGGTATCATCCCGACCGAGCCCCGCGATCTGCTGTTCGACGTCACCGCCAGCGCGTTCCGCGGCAACCTCGTCGCGCAGTTCCGGAGCAAGGTCCCGGGCGCGCGGGTCATCCCGTTCGTGCTCGCGGGCGCCGGTGTCCTCAAGATCCTCGACTCGGCCGACGAGACCCGGATCAAGAAGGATCAGAACGTCGCGATCCACGCCGGTGTCGGCGTGAAGTACCGAGCCTCGAACAACTGGGGCGTCCGCCTCGACTTCCGCGGCCTGCTCGTCCCGAGCAGCACGGGTGGCAACACGTTCGACACCGAGGTCCTCCTCGGCATCTACAAGGAGTTCGGTCGCCCGAGCACCAAGGCCATGACGGTGGAGCCGCCGAAGGCCGATGACGATCCGGACAAGGACGGCATCGCCGGCGCGGCCGACAACTGCCCGACCGAGCCCGAGGACATGGACTCCTTCGAGGACGACAACGGCTGTCCCGATCTCGACAACGACGCCGATGGCATCCCCGACACCGGTGACAAGTGCCCGATCGAGCCCGAGGACAAGGACGGCTTCCAGGACGACGACGGCTGCCCCGATCCAGACAACGATGGCGACGGCGTGCCCGATGCCGCGGACAAGTGCGCCGATCAGCCGGAGACCAAGAACGGCTTCGAGGACGACGACGGATGCCCGGACGAGATTCCGGCGAAGCTCGCGCAGTTCACCGGCGCCATCCAGGGCGTGACGTTCAAGACGAACTCCGCCGACCTCGCGGGTGCTTCGACCAGGACCCTCGACAAGGCCGTCGCCGTGCTCGCCGAGTTCAAGGACATCAAGCTCGAGATCCAGGGCCACACCGACGACGTTCCGCTCAAGAACAACAAGAAATTCGCTGACAACACCGCGCTCTCGCAGGCTCGTGCCGAGACGGTGAAGGCGTACTTCATGAAGAAGGGCATCGACGAGAGCCGCGTGATCGCCAAGGGCTACGGCGAGACGTCACCCGTCGAGCCACCGACCGGCCTCAAGGGCGGCAAGCTCACCGCCGCGCGCGCGAAGAACCGCCGCGTCGAGTTCAAGCTGATCAGCAGCCTCGACAGCGCCGAGATGCCGACCCCGGCTCCGACTCCGACCCCCGAGCCCGCCCCGGAAGCGACGCCCGAGACGCCGCCCGCTCCGAAGGAGTAAGCCGCCTCGTCGCACCGCGTCCGCGCCGCGGGCGCTCGCGAACCCAGCGCCCGGCCCAGTGC
>JACCQV010000575.1 GCA_013813945.1 Deltaproteobacteria bacterium
GCGGTGGCGGGCAACTCGCGCTGGTCGCGTGGCGTCCGTGCGTCGCCTATCTCGTGATCGTCATCGTGGTCGCCGTACCAGCGCTGGTCACGGCGCTGATTCCGCGGTACGCGCCCGCCGCCGCGATGATCACCAACCCCCACCCGAACTGCATGGATGTTTCTAGCGTCGTATCGACCGGAACTCCAGAGTCCTCGGGGGTGCCATTCAGGTGTGGCCATTGATCACAGCGGCACGACCGCATGGGTGCTGGTCCCCATGTGGGCTCCATGGAATGCCGGCGCGGTCGATACCTAAGTCGTGTCGATGCAAGTTCACGATCAGCGTCTGCTGACACTCGTCGGGAACCGTGACGCCGGTGAAGAATCGATGATGCCGGTGACGGTCAGCGTGTGACACCGCTCAGCCGAGCGCGCGAACCGCCGTGACGACGGCATCCACTTCGTCGAAAGCAATCGTGCGGACGTCGAGCCAGACGCGCGCGTCCTCGATCCTCGCGACGACACCGCCGCGGCGCAATCCGCTATCGAGCTCGTCGGCTCCGATCTTTGCCGTGCCGCGCAGGGTGACGGCCCACGATGCGAGCTGCGCGGTAGGCATCGCGCCACCGCCGACGGCGGAGGTGCACGGCTCGACCTCGATCGCCAGACCCGCGATCGACCCGATCGCCGCGGCGAGCTGGCTCGCCTGGGTGTGCAGCGTGTCCGCGGGCGTGCCGAGCATGCGCGTGGTCGGGATGGCGTCGAGCGCCGATGGATCGCGCTGCGCGTCGCGGTAGATCGCGAGGGTCGCAGCGAGCGCCGCGAGAGTTAGCTTGTCGGGGCGCAGCGCGCGCATCAGTGGATGGCTGCGTGCCGCCGCGACCGCGGCGCGCGTGCCGACTGCGATGCCGGCCTGGGGGCCACCGAGGAGCTTGTCCCCCGAGAACGTCACGAGGTCGGCGCCGGCGGCAACGGTCTCGGCCACCGTGGGCTCGTCGGGCAGTCCCCACCGGCGCTGGGTCACGCGATCGACGAGCGCGCCCGAGCCGAGGTCGATCATCGTCGCGACCTTGCGGGCACGACCGATCGCGACGAGCGCCTCCGGTGCGACCTCGCTCGTGAACCCGACGATCGCGAAGTTTGACCGGTGCACCTTGAGGAGAAGACCCGTGGCGGGGCCGATCGCCGACTCGTAGTCGCGCGCGTGGGTCTTGTTCGTGGTGCCCACCTCGACGAGAACGCCGCGCGACAGCTTGAGGATCTCGGGGAGTCGAAAGGATCCGCCGATCTCGATGAGCTCGCCCCGCGAGACAATGATCTCCTTGTCGGTCGCGAGCGCGGCCAGCCCGAGCACGGTGGCAGCTGCATTGTTATTGCAGACGATCGCGTCCTCGGCGCCCGTCAGCTCCTGGAGCAACGCGCGCAGGTGATCGTGACGAGACCCGCGCTCGCCCGAGGCGAGGTCGTACTCGAGGTTCGAGTAGCCGTGCGCGATCTCGTCGACCGCGGCGCGCGCAGGGGCCGCGAGCGGAGCTCGGCCGAGGTTCGTGTGGAGGACGACGCCGGTCGCGTTGATGACCCGGCGGAGCACTGGACGAGCGAGCTCCGTTGCGACCGCCGCGACGACGGACGGATCGATGTCAGCGCCAGCGCCTCCGGCGACGATCGAAGCGCGGGTGGTCGCGATCGCGCGACGAGACGCCTCGACGACAGCCCACCGCGGCGCTGCCGTACGCGCGGCGACAGCGTCGGCGAGGACGTGCACCGCGGGGAGTTTGGCGAGGAGCTCGCGCACGCGGCGACGCTACAACACTCCGGATTCTCCGTCGACAATCGTGACCACTCGCGTTGCGACCCGTTCAGATCGCGATCTAGGTTTCCGGGGGCAACCCATTTTGAAGGAGGGGAAGATGCTTCAGAGCAATGCGATCATGTTTGGGTGGAATCGACCGATCACGGGGCGTGAGGGAATGGCCGCCGAGCTGTTTATGCATACGGTGAACTTCTTCGAGAAGCTCAAGCGGGCGAACAGCCTCGAGAGCTTCGAGCCGATCTTCCTCGTCGATCACGGTGGAGACCTCGGTGGGTACTTCCTGCTCAAGGGCACGCACGACCAGCTCGACACGCTCAAGTCGAACGACGAGTGGGTCGAGATCGTGATGCGCGCGGGTCACTCGCTGACCGGCGTCGGTATCATCGATTGCTTCACCGGCACCACGGTTCCCGAGCTGATGGCTCGGTGGACCAAGACGATCCCGTCGCACTGAGCCGACGAGCTTTCGTCTGAGACGGTCGGCAACGTGCCGGCCGTCTTCCGTTTCGGCGTTCGGTCACCGCGGAATCAGATCGAGGGCGGGGGACACCCGTCGTTCGTGCGCACCTCGGCTGGGCGCTTACTGCTCGAAGCAGAGCAAGTGCGCCTGCTGATCGCAGGTCATGTTCGTCTGAGCCGTCCATGTCAGATCCCGCGCGCCTACCAGCCCGATCTTCGCCTGTGCCGACCGCTCCGCGGACGTCCACTCGGCGCACGGCGGCCCGCTCGGGGTGGCCACGTAGGTTCCGCCCGGCGCGGTGCCCGTCCAGATCAGCCCGAACTGGAGGAACCCGCCGGCCTCATCGTAGAAGATCGGGCGCGCTGGCTTCGTCATCAGCTGCTCTCGGTTCGCGAACACGACGTAGCCAAGCGTGTCGAACCACGGCCCCGACCCGGTGATCCGCTCGATCGCATGGACCGGGTGCGTCGACAGCCACGCCTTCCACGTGCCTCCGCCGAGTGTCGCCGCTGCTGTCGTGCACAGCGCGTCGCCGCCGGCGAGGCCACCGAACGCGCCTGTCTGCTGCGTTGCCGTGATGAACACGCGCTTCGATCCGGGCGGCGCATCGTGCTGCATCGCGACGTCCGAGCCGCAGCCGACAAGCATTAGAAGCGCGACTGGCCTGAGCACGGAGCTACTGCTCGAAGCAGATCAGGTGCGCGGGGCGATCGCACGCCTCGTTCCGCTGGGCTGTCCACGCCGCATCTTTCCTGGCGGCCAGGCCGAGCGTTGCCTCACCCACCCGCGACGTCCACTCGGCGCAGGGCGGCCCGCTTGGTGTGGCCACGTAGGTTCCGCCCACCGCGGTGCCCGTCCAGAGCTCACCAACTCCGAGGAACTTGCCTGCCTCGTCGTAGTACAGCGGCATCGACGGCAAGGACATCAGCTCCGCACGGCTGGGGAACACGACGTGTCCGATGGTGTCGACCCAAGGCCCGGTCCCGGTGATCCGGTCGATCGCGTGGACCGTAGAAGTGGACAGCCAAGCCTTCCACGGGCCTCCACCGAGCAACGCCCCGGCGGTCGTGCAGATCCGGTCGGCCCCGGCGAGTCCGCCGAATTTACCGGTCTGCGCCGCTCTCGTGATGAACACGCGCTTGGGTCCGGGCGGCGCATCGTGCTCCGTCCGGATATCGTTGCCACAGGCGACGAGCGTCACCAGGGCGAGGGCACCGAGTCGTCTTTGCCCGAGCACGGCGTCTACTGCTCGAAGCAGATCAGGTGCGACGGCTGATCGCAGGTCGTGTTCGACTGCGCGGTCCATGCTGCATCGGACCGGCCGACCTGGCCGACCTTCGCCTGACCGCTCATCGCCCCGGAGGTCCACTCGGCGCACGGCGTCGTTCCGGTCAGCGCGGCGAGGTAGGTGCCGCCGAATCCGGTCCCGGTCCAGATCTTGTCGGAGCTGAGGAAGTCGCCGGTCTCGTCGTACCAGAGCGAGACGGCTGGCATCGTCGATAGCTGGGCCCGCGACGCAAACGCGACGACGCCTGTGGTGTCGAACCACGGACCGCTGCCCGTGATCCGATCGATCGCGTTGACGGTGGTCGTCGAGAGCCACGCCTTCCATGGTCCACCGCCGAGCGGGGCCGCGGTCGTCGTGCACAGCGCGTCGGCTCCGGTCAGGCCGCCGAGCGAGCCGGTCGGCTCCGCCGAGGTGATGAACACGCGCTTCGATCCGGGCGGGGCATCGATCAACCTCGGGCCGTCGCCGCCTCCGGGCGCATCGACGGAGCTGCTCTCGGAGCCGCAGCCGACCAGGGTCATCAGCGCCAGGATGAATCCGCGTCCTCGTCGGAGTGCCATCGCGGCGTTGTACACCGGCGTGCGGTGGCACTTGACCCTTTTCTGGGCTCGCGCTTATGTGCCGGCATGACTCCCCGGGTGGTCGCCATCGGCGGCGGCAAAGGTGGTGTGGGCAAGAGCCTGGTCGCTGCCAACGTCGGGATCTTTCTCGCGACGCTCGGCAAGCGGGTGATCCTCGTCGACGGCGCGTTCGGCGCCGCGAACCTGCACATCTTCGCGGGCGTTCCGCGACCCGCGCGGACCCTGTCGGAGGCACTCGCCGCCGGCGGGCCGCCGCTCGTCGACATCGCGGTGCCGACCTACGTCCCGGGCGTTCGCCTGATCGCCGCCGTCAACGATCCGCCATGGATCGCGGAGCCGGGTCCGCAGTTCGTGCGGCAGATCTGCGAGCAGCTGCGCCAGCTGCCGGCGGACTGGGTCGTGGTGGATCTCGGACCGGGGCTCGGCTCGCCCACCCTCGAGCTGTTCCTCGAGGCGGACATCGGTCTGCTCGTCGCGGTGCCCGATCCGACGTCGATCGAGCTCATGCACCGCTTCATCAAGGCGGCGTTTCTCAAGAGCCTCGATCGCAAGGGGCTCGCGCACCTCGCTCACCCGCGCAAGGCGCTGCGCGAGCTCGAGGGTGGAACGCCGAGCCCGCTCGAGATCTGGCTGGGCGCCGTCGAGGATCAGGCGCCCGAGATCGACGAGCTGCGCGCTGCGATCCTCGGTTTTGCACCGCATCTGGTCATCAACTCCGCACGCAGCAAGTCCGACATGGAGCTCGGGCGCGCCGTCGCATCGGTCACCCGCCGCCGGGTCGGGGTGCCGATTCGCTACCTCGGTCACCTCGAGTACGACGAGGCGGTCTGGGCCTCGACGCGCCGGCGCCGGCCCCTGTTGATCGAGCATCCGGAGACCCGGGTCGCGAAGTGCTTCGAGCGTGTCGCGCGCGGCCTGATGGCGGTCCAGCCGCCGAAGATCGACGGTGAGGTCCTGCCGTCCGACTCGCATTACGAGATGCTCGAGGTGCCGCCGACCGCCAGCTTCGAGGACATCCGGCGCGCGAACCGCCGGATCCGCGACATCTACGGCGGCGAGTCGATCGCGATCAGCGGGCTGTACGACCCCGCGAGCCTCGAGGCGGTTCATCGCCGGCTCGACCTCGCGTACACGACGCTGATGGACGCCGCGAAGCGCAAGGACTACGACATGGAGCTGTTCCCTGACGGCGTGCCGATGCCGGTCAGCGTGCCCAGCCAGTCCGACGCTCTGCCCACGCGGCCACCGGCGAAGGTCGACGACCCGGCGACGATGGTGGCGCGGCCGCCGATGCCCGATGTCTCGCCGCACACCGAGTTCTCCGGACCGCTGCTGCGGCAGATTCGCGAGGCGATCGGCATCGAGCTCCGCGAGATCGCCGAGAAGTCGAAGATCGGCATGGCCTACCTGGTCGCACTCGAGGGCGAGGTGTGGTCCAAGCTCCCCGCGGCGGTCTACGTCCGCGGCTTCCTGGCGGAGTACGCCCGCGCGGTGGGCCTCGATGGCGAGCGGGTCAAGCAGACCTACCTCGCGCGGTTCCGAGCCGCCCGCCCGTCACCAGACGACGAGGAGGAGGCCGCGCGGGATCGCCGGCCGGTGGAGGGGCTTTCACGGCCCGTCAAGCCTTGACCGCGTGAAGCCCTGCCTCCTACGATCCCCACATGGCCACGTTGATCGACAATCCCAAGCGCGCCCGCCAGCTGGCGCGCGCGATCGCCTCGGATCTCACGCTCTATCACGAGCCCAAAATCCTCGAAGGCATCGCGAACGATTCGTTGTTCGAGGCGATGGCCGCCGAGATCAAGGAAGGTA
>JACCQV010000591.1 GCA_013813945.1 Deltaproteobacteria bacterium
GGTCATGCCGTCGCTCCAGTGATTGATCTTGAGGTCGAGCTTGGCGTTCTTGTCCGCGCTGTCGAGCTCGAACGGGCGGGCGACGCCGACGCGGCGACCGGTCTCGATCGCGACGACCTCGACGTCATGGCGGGTACCGGTGCTGCTCGAAACTGCCTTGTGCAGTGCGACCCGCTGCTTGCCGTCGCGCATGATCACGGTGATCGCATTCGCAGGGCCGACCTTGTAGACGATGGTGCCCGCCGGCTTCTTGCCCCTCGCGACGATCTCGACCAGCGCGGCGATCTGGTTACCGTCCTCGGTGCGACCGACCACGAATGCGCGCTGACCGACCAGCGTCAATGCCACCGGGTGCAACGTCACGGCGGCGAGGTCGACGACGTGCTCCTGCTTCGTGGCGTGGTTGTAGACGTGGAGCTCGGCCTTGCTCGCGGTGTCCGCAACGACGTACGCCAGCCGACCCGCTTCGGCCGCCACCACGTCGTCGATGAACCCGGTCGGCGTCGTCAGCTTGACGACCTCGGTCGCGCCCACGAGTGGCGACACGGCTGGACGCTCCGGTACGGGTGTCGGTGCCGGCGCTCCGCGCGGCGGGATCTGCGCGAGCGCAACGCCCGACGAGATTCCGAGGAGGACTGCGATCGAGAGGATCCGACGTGCCGTGAGCATTGCGCTTCGATGCCACGGACTTCCAGGATCTACAAGAGGTGATGGATGACGGGGTGCTCTCGCTCACTCGAGCGACCGTGGGGCGAGTCGGACCGGTCGAGAAGCCGATCCGCGCGGTCGCGACCAAGAAGTGAGCTGTGCGAGACTCGCGCTCATCGCCACCACACCGGTGGCCATTGGGGGAGCGACATGTCGCGTTTCAGTCAGAGTCTGCTTGTTGGCACGTTGGTAACCATCGCCGCGTTCTCCGGAGATCGTCACGCATCTGCGGATGCGCCCAAGCCCGTCGCCAAGCCGGCGACCCAGGCCCAGGTCAAGATCGGCCACTTCGTGACCGCCGATGGCATGCACGGCTTCGTGCTCGACCGCAGCGGCGCGAAAGCGAAGCTGTAGATCGACGGCGAGAAGGACATCTGGGAGCTGACGATGGAGGAGGACCGCGAGCGCGGCGAGCTCCGCGGCTACCGGTTCGTCTCCAACGACAGCAACCGGCGCCTCTACATCTCGACTCGCGGCTATCTGATCTACTACAAGGGTGGCGACGAGCACCAGGTCACCCTCGACAAGGAAGTCAAGGCGCTCGGCGCTGCGACCAAGAAGGGCGCGCCGGTCCGCGAGGTCCCCGCGTACGAGAAGCTCGCCGCCGAGCTCAAGCCGATCACGGTCCGCGCGAAGCTCAAGATGACGGCAAACGACGCGAGCAACCTGACGAAGGTTACCGAGGCGTTCGAGAAAGCGGAAGCGGCGATGTTCGTGCGCTACCAGCACCCCGGCAAGGACGGCTCGGTCGCTCGCATGGTGGTGACGCCAAGGGATGTTTCGGGCGCGGGGTACGGCGGCAATGATTACGGCACCGACGAGGACGAGGCCAAGCGCCACAAGAAGCTCGCGAAGCACGGCGGGCTCATCTACGGCTACTCCTCGCCGGAGACGCCGCAGGGCAATCACATCAAGGTGAGCCAGAAAAAGAGCAGCGAGCTCGCCGACAAGACGCCGGGGATCCTGTGGGACATCGATGGCACGACCGCCGTGTTCGTCTCGCTCGACGGCGGCCGCTACGAGGTCAGTCTGAGCCAGAGCAGCTCGGTCACAGCCCCTGTGATCGTCAAGGGTGCCGGTCCCGAGAACGCGTGGCCCAAGCCGGTGACCGACACGTTCCTCGACATGACGCAGGTCAGCCAGCTCGAGAAGGCAGGCGCGGTTCCCGCCACGACGATGCCCGAGCTCGACAAGATCGACGGCGAGTGGACGGCGTGCACCGCGAAGGGCTGGGTTGCCGCGACCAAGAAGTTCGACGCCGGCAGGATGAACACCGGAAAGATCAAGGCAGAGATCAAGAAGCTTCACACGGGGTGCAACAAGCACATCGACAAGTTCGAGACTGTCATCGTCAAGTTCATCGAGGACCGCGCGAAGGCACGTGCCGCCGTGTTCGCGAAGGCGTCGGCCCGCGCGAAGTCGGTGGGTGCGAACAAGTAGTTGGCCAACGGCAAGCGTGGTGAGGTGTTCGTGCCGCGCTCGGCGCCGGGGATTCCGCCCGGTCGCGAGTCGGGCGCGACCCGGCGAGTGCTGATCGGCACGAGGTGCCTGGCGCAGCCAGGTGCGCGAAGCTGCGCTCGGTCACAGGGTCGGCGGAAAGCGCGCCGTGTCGCGTACGACGCTGGCGTGCTCGCGCTCCCATGCCTCGAGCTGGGACTTCTCGGTGCGCGCACGCGGATGCGCGATCGAGTAGTAGCCGGAGCTCGGTCGATGCGCGGCCGCACTCCAGACGATCGCGGGGAGGCACGGCAGCTCCGCGGCCCGGCACGCGGCCGTGACCTCGCCGAGCGCCGCGTGGAACGTGGTGCTGCGCTGGTGCGTCGGTAGCTTCTTGCTCACAGCGGCAGCGAGCTCGGCATAGGTGATCGAGTGCTTGTTCGCGCGGATGTGACGGAGCAGCTGACGATAGATCTCGTGAGCGAGCGGGGTCATGAAGTCCTCCTGAAGGGCAGTACGTCCGTGATCGGCCGGGTGCGGTGGATCCGGTGCGTCAGTTGTCGGCTGGGTGCGGAGCCGCACGTCTGTGCAGTGCGTCGGGTTCCTCCGGCGTGCCGTGCGCGTCCGGGGCGCCGGGTGCATCCGCTGCCGGGCCGTCGGGCAGCCAGCCCTCGAACGGCAGGAAGTCTGCGGTTGGATCGACGTCGCGGTAGCCGGCCGCCTCGCGCAGCGCGCCGCCATCGATCTCATCCTGACCATCGAGGTCCGCGACCGTGCGCGCCACCTTGATGAGCCGATCGACGGATCGTGCCGTGTACGTCCGGCGCTTCAAAACCTGGGTGAACAGCTCCTGTTCGGCGCTGGCATCGAGGCGGCACGTTGCTCGGAGCACCGCATTGGTCATCTCCGCGTTGCAGCGAATGCCCCACGGGGCGAGGCGCGCTTGCTGGCGTTCGCGTGCGGCAACGACGCGCTCACGGATCGCGGCCGAGCTCTCACCGGGGGTGGACGTTCGCAGCTCCGCGAGCGGGACCGGCTGGACGTAGACCTGCAGGTCGATCCGATCGAGCAGCGGACTGGAGAGCCTGAGCTTGTAGCGCTCGATCGCACCGCGACTGCAGGTGCACTCGCGGACCTTCGACTCGTACCAGCCGCACGGACATGGGTTCGCCGAGGCCACCATCAGGAACGAGGCAGGGAGCCTGAGCGTTCCGCGGACACGACCGATCGTGACGGCACGGTCCTCGAGCGGCTGGCGCAGTGCTTCGATCGCTCCGCGCTGGAACTCCGGCATCTCGTCGAGAAACAGCACGCCGTTGTGCGCGAGCGAGATCTCGCCGGGATGCGGGATCGTCCCGCCGCCGAGGAGCGCGGACGTCGAGATCGTGTGGTGCGGGGCGCGGAACGGTCGCTGGTCGATCAGCGCGCCACCGAGACCAAGGGCCGAGTAGATCTTGGTGGTCTCGAGCGCCTCGTCCCGCGTCAGTGGCGGCAAGATCGTTGGAATGCGACGCGCGAGCATGGTCTTGCCAGTGCCCGGAGGTCCGGAGAGCAGGAGGTTGTGCCCCCCCGCGACCGCGAGCTCGACCGCGGCGCGCGCGTGAGTCTGGCCACGCACCTCGGACATGTCGACGAGCGATCGCCGGGGCAGTCGTGAGACGGAGGCGGCTGGGCCGGGGAGCTCGGCTCGCCCGCGCAATGCGGCCAGCACCTCGCTGAGGTGGTCCACACCGTAGACC
>JACCQV010000621.1 GCA_013813945.1 Deltaproteobacteria bacterium
ATGCCGGTCACGAAATATCGAAGCATCGCCGACATGCCTCCTCTACCTCACGCTACGAGACCAGGACTCGATGGACGAATCCGCGCGATGTGGCGCCGAATGTCGGTCCTGCGTCCTTCGCGAACCATGCTCCGGGGCGTTCAGCGATTCAGGAGCAGCGACGATGCGCACGCCGAACGATCGCAGGCATCGGATGTCGCCACTCGCATCCGCTGATTCCGACGCTGTTGCCCGATGATCGCGCATGCGCGTGCGTTGGGTCGGTGCAGACGTCGAGGTGCTCCCCGCAGTCTGCCACTAACGCCGCCGCCCTCGCCTTCCTCTTCTTCGAGAAGATCGGGGATCACGGGTTCCGCCACCGAGCGCGCCGGCGTCGCCGCGATCGGCACGGATCGGCTGGCCGTTCGATTGCTGCGGCGGCTCGATGTGCGCCAACGTGGGTTGCCTGGTAACCCCGCGAACCGTGCTAGGTAGCGCCGGACTGTCGCGATGTACCGGAGCACGAAGCCGCACGTGGCGCGTTGAGAGTCCACATGCGAACCTCAATGCTCTCGCTCGCGATTCTGATGTTGCTCGCCGCCACCAGCTCCGCCAATCGGCCCTGGCGACGCCCGCCTCCGATCCGCCACGCGGTCCCGACGCCTCAGGGTTCCCACGCGGACGACGGACCGCCGCGGATCATGTACTGGTCGGGCAAGGTAAATCAGCACGTGGATCTCGAGCGCATGACCTGGGAGACCGATCCGGACGGCGTCTCGGGCGCCAATCTCGATCCGCTCCAGTACTGCCAGAAGTGGTACCCGAACACCGTCGAGGTCCGCGAGCACGCGCCCGTCACGCTCGCGACCTGGCGCGAGCGTGGCAACGTGAACGAGCACACGTCGCGCAAGCTGTCGCTCGAGTGCCTCCAGGAATCCATCGACCAGCTCGCGACCTGATCGTCGACTCGCCGGCCTGCACCGACGGGATCCTCGCAGACCTGTTCCTCGACGACGCACTCCGTTGCTCGGGTCCGCCGAGCCCGCCGCGTCGAGCTCGATCCTGATCGCGATTGGAGTCCGGCTGCTGCTTTCGCACCTGTGATGCTAGGCTCTGCACGTGCGTACCTTCGTCCTAGTCAGCGTGATCGCCCTCGCGGGTTGCGGCTCCAAGAAGGAGCCGGCAACAAGGACCGATACCGGATCGGGTTCCGCCGGTTCGGGATCGGCCGTCGCGAAGCCTACGGTTGGGCCCGAGACCTCCGCTCCCAAGGCCAACAACCTCGCGCTTCCCAAGGGTGACGGCACGCCACCGAAGCAGAGTGCAAAGGCGCTCGACCAGGCAGCCTTCGAGAAGCTGGCGAAGCACGAGCTCCCCGGCTTCACCCCGATCGTCCGCAACGTGAAGAACCAGCTCGACGTCCGCCACGTGACGCAGCGGCCGGTGCTCGCCACGACGGTGACGATCGCGCCGTGCTTCGACTGTCTGCCGATGGAGCTCGACAAGTGGAAGGCCAAAGAAGCCGGCCTCAAGATGCTCCTCGTCGAGGAGCTACGTGACCGGCCCGATACGATCTGGGAGCTCGGCACGACCGAGCTGCACGGACAGCCGCTGATCTTCACGTACCAGTTCGGCTACAGCTTCGGAAAGGACGACCAGGGCAATCCCGAGGGTGCCTTCTCGAACGCGTACGCCCTGTACTTCAGCGACGGCAAGAATCAGATCCGTGTCGTCGCCGAGTACAAGGATGATCCGGTCACGAAGGAGGATCTCAAGGCGATCGCGCCGAGAGAAGACCTCGAGAAGCTCGCGAAGGGCTTCCTGGACTTCTACACGCACGCCTGGTGATCGCGATCGATCACTTCTTGAGCGGGATCTTGCGCGGCTTCGCTTCGGCCTTCTTGCCGATCGTCAGCGTGAGCACGCCGTTCGCGAGGCTCGCGTCGATCCGCTCACCGTCCGCCATGTCGGGGAGAGAGAAGCTGCGCGAGAACGACCCGAACTGGCGCTCGTACAGCGCGTAGGTCTCGCCCTCGTTGCGCTCCTCGGCATTGCGGGTGCCGCTCACCGAGAGAACGTTGTTGTGAACGGCGATATCGAGATCATTCTCGGCGACACCTGGCAGATCCGCCTTGAGTACGAACGCGTCATTGGTCTCCTTGACCTCGAACGCGGGCGAGAAGGCAGTTGCCGGCCGACCACCGAACAGCGGATCCCACGAGAGCAGCTCGCGGGCCATGTGAAATGGATCGCGAGCAACCTGACGAGCGACGCCGCCACCATTGTTGTTTCGAAGCGTGAGAGCCATGGGAGTCCTCCTGTGTAGGGAGAAAAGGTGTTGGTTGGAACACCGCCGTTTGTAATCACCCGCGTGAACCGCGCAAGTCCCCCGCGGTTTTTGCTCACGCTCCCAGGAGAACGCGCACATAACATCGCGGTTTTCCGTCAACTCCAGAGACGTGACCGGCGGCTCCGAGAATCCCCTCGTGTTCGAACAGACGGACGTGAGACCGAACGCGATCGCCGGCGAAGCACGGCTTGCGATACGCGATGTCGACGGCCTGGCTCCGCACCTTGAGCGGACGCCCCGCGGTCGCGAGGCGGCGCTGGACCGCCTCCAGGAAGACCCGGATGTAGACCAGCGAGTTCACGTGCTGGTTCGCGTCCGTGTGATCGAGCCCGAACACGATCTCCGCTGGATCCGGCGCGAGCTCGTCGAGCCAGCTCGCTCCGGCGGGCGCTTCCTGTGCGGTCTTCGGCGGTGGCGCGTCGTAGCTCGCCTCGGGCACGGCCGGATATCCTTCGACCTCGAGCCGGGTCACGCGACGCTGATCCGGCGGCGCGAACAGCCGCGTGAACGTGTACTCGGAGAACAGCGTACCTGCGCGCGACAGTTCCCCCTCGACCTGGCGGGGACCGATCCGACCGGCGATGCCGTGGACCTCCGACCACGCGCGCATGAACAGGCGCGTGACCTCTCCGTTCTCCTTCGCGTGCGCGAGATCGAAGCCCGCGCGGATCTCGATCGGACGATCGATCCGGATCGGTTGATCGAGCGACCCGATCGTCTGCCGCGTCAGGATGGGGATGATTCCGGCCTTGATCGAATTTCGTGCGCCGGCATGCCGCATGATCGCGTTCTGGAACAGGCCTCCGAGTGAGGGCGGGATCGCGATCGGGATGAGTCGCCCGTCCTGCGTGCAGTCCTCGTAGCGCAGATGACTCTGCGAGTCCGAGCCCTGGTCCGAGGGAAATGCGGGCATCGGCGGTGCGGGGAACAACATCCTGCGCAGCATAGAACAAGGTACGGTGCGCGCTGTGCGCGTCGCGTTACCGATCGATGTCGTGCTGCCCGACGTGGTAGCCGCAGTCCGCGAACGCGGGGTCGCCGTCCTCGTCGCACCGCCCGGCGCCGGCAAGACGACGCGGGTGCCCGGCGCGCTGCTCGATGCGGGCCTCGTGACGGGCGAGATCATCGTGTTGCAACCGCGCCGGCTCGCAGCTCGGCTTGCTGCAGCGCGGGTCGCGAGCGAGCGCGGCGGTGACCTCGGCGGGGAGGTCGGCTACGAGGTTCGATTCGATCGCAAGGTGTCGTCAGCCACGAAGCTACGGTTCGTCACCGAGGGCGTGTTGACCCGGCGCCTGCTCGCCGATCCGGACCTGCGCGGAGTCGGTGCGGTGATCATCGATGAGTTCCACGAGCGTCACCTCGATGGCGACCTCGCGCTTGCGCTGGTCGAGCGCCTGCGCGCAAAGCGACCCGAGCTGCGGTTGGTCGTCATGTCGGCGACCCTCGATGCCGAGCCGGTGGCCGCGTTCCTCGCGAATGCACCGATCATCCGCTCCGAGGGGCGCACGTTTCCCGTGACGATCGAGCATGTCGAGCAGCCCGACGATCGCCAGCTTGGAAAACAGATCGCGGGTGCGGTCCGGCGGCTCGGGCAGGAGAAGCTCGGCGGGGACATCCTGGTGTTCCTCCCCGGCGCCGGTGAGATCCGGCGGGTCGCCGACGACATCGCAGAAGCCGCGCTGGTTCACAACCTGCTCGTGATGCCGCTCCATGGTGATCTGACCGCGGATCAGCAAGACGCTGCCGTTCGCCCGCAGAGCCAGCGCAAGGTGATCCTCGCGACGAACGTGGCGGAGACCTCGGTGACGATCGATGGCGTCGTCGCGGTTGTCGACAGCGGCCTCGCTCGGATCGCACGCCACTCGCCGTGGACCGGCCTCGCGTCGCTCCAGGTCGAGCCGGTGAGCCGCGCCAGCTGTGCGCAGCGCGCTGGTCGTGCCGGCCGCACCCGCCCCGGCAAGGTCGTCCGCCTCTACACGAAGCACGATCACGACACGCGGCGGGCGTTCGAGGTCCCGGAGGTCGGGCGCACGGATCTCGCGGGCGCGGCCCTCGAGCTCGCGGGCGTGGGGCTCTCACTGCGCGCGCTGCGCTGGTACGAGACGCCGCCGGAGACCGCGATCGTCGCCGCCGAGGAGCTGCTGGTCCGTCTCGGTGCGCTCGACCGCGGAGCGATCACGAAGCTCGGGCGCCGCATGCTGCAGTTCCCCGTGCACCCGCGCCTTGCTCGTCTGGTCTGCGAGGCGGAGACGAGGGGCGTCGGTGTCGAAGCGTGCCTGATCGCCGCCGCCGTCGGTGCGCGCGAGCTTCGTCTCGAGCGGCGCGGACCCGCGGGTCAGGCAAAGATCAGCTCGCCGTCGGATCTGATCGACGACCTCGACTCGCTGCTCGACGCCCGGTCGCATGGTCTCCGTGCGGATCGCCTCCGCCGCGACGGTCTCGATATCGCCACGGCTCACACGGTCGACCGCGTTGCCAAGCAGCTCGAGCGGATCGTGGAGCGCGGCGGACGCCGCCTGTCCGACGATGAGATGGATCGCGAGCTGATGTTGTCGATCCTGACCGCGTTCCCGGATCGTGTGGGCAAGCGCCGCGCGCCGCGCTCCTCGGAGATCGTGTTCGCGGGCGGCGGTAGTGGAACCCTGGCCCCGAGCTCGTCGGTGATCGACGCAGAGCTGATGGTTGCGGTCGATGTCGCGGAGACCGGCGCGAAGGGTCAGGCGACGAAGGTCCAGATCCGCCGGGCGAGCGCGATCGAGCCGTCGTGGCTGCTCGACCTCTACCTCGATCGCGTTGCCGAGCGCGACGAGCTGGTGTGGAACGCCCAGAAGGAGCGCGTCGAACGCATCGCGCAGATGACGTACGACGGCCTCCCGATCGACGAGCAGCGCGATGTCGAAGGTGCGCGTCGTTCGGGTCGGCCTGCGGCGGAGCTACTCGCCCGCCAGGCGATCGCCGCCGGGATCGACAAGTTCATCGACAAGGACGAGCTCGCGCAGTGGCGCGCGCGAGTCACGCTCGTCGCCAAGCTGGCCAACAATCCCGCGCTCATCGCTCCCACGGACGAGGCGCTCGCCTCCGTCATCGCGAACGCGTGCGAGGGCGCGATCTCCTTCGCAGAGCTCCGCGCGGCAAAGCTCATCGACCTCCTCGATGCGGGACTCGGTGAGTTTCGGGCGCTCGTCGCTCGTCTCGCCCCGACCCACCTCCAGCTCGGCCGCCGAGGTCGCACGCCGATCCACTACTCACCGGATCAACCGCCGTGGATCGCGTCCCGCATGCAGGACTTCTTCGGCCTCGCCCGCGCGCCGACGATCGGCGACGGCAAGGTCCCGCTCGTGATTCATCTGCTCGCTCCCAATCAGCGCCCGGTCCAGGTCACGAGCGACCTGCCTGGCTTCTGGATCAAACACTACCCGGCGCTGCGCAAGCAGCTGATGCGCCGCTATCCCAAGCACCAGTGGCCCGAGGATCCAACAACCCTGATCAAAGACGACTAAGTTCAGAGCCAGGGACGCTCCCGACTTACGATACCTATTTCGCCGAAATCCGTGAGATCACACGAGCACTCGGGGACGCTCCCGACTTACGCGCTTTGTGTCCGCTTATCGGACAGCCGCGCGCTCGGGGACGCTCCCGACTTACGCGCTTTGTGTCCGCCTATCGGACAGCCGCGCGTCCCCGCGGTGGATTGTGACGCCTACGTGTCGTAGTTCGGGAGCGTCCCCAGTGCTGGCTGTCAATTCGCCAGGTTGCGCGAAATAGATCGCGTAAGTCGGGAGCGTCCCTAGTTC
>JACCQV010000633.1 GCA_013813945.1 Deltaproteobacteria bacterium
CCGTACTACTGGCTGCGCGACGACGAGCGAAAGAATCCGGACGTCCTCGCGTACCTGAACGCGGAGAACGACTTCACCGATGAGGCGCTGGCCCCCGCGAAGGGCCTCGAAGAGCAGCTGTTCGGCGAGCTCCGCGCGCGGATGAAGGAGGACGACTCGACCGTGCCCGTGTACGACGAGGGCTACTGGTACGTCGTCCGCTTCGAGGTCGGGAAGCAGTATCCGATCTACGTGCGCACGAAGGGCACGCCCGATGGTCCCGAGGAGATCCTGCTCGATGGAAATGTCCTCGCGAAGGGGCACGACTTCTACAAGATCGGCGCGTATGACGTCAGCCGCGACGGCGCGCGGATCGCGTGGGCCGAGGACACCGTCGGCCGCAATCAGTTCGTTCTGAAGATCAAGGAGCTCGCGACCGGCGAGATCCTGTCCGACACCGCAACCAACATCAGCGGATCGCTGGTGTGGGCGAACGACCATCGCACGTTGTTCTACGGCGGCAAGGATGAGGTCACGCTGCGCGCCGATCGGGTGTTCCGCCATGTCCTCGGCGGAAGTCACGAGCTCGTCCATCACGAGACCGACGGCTCCTTCTACGTCGGCGTCGGCGCGACCAAGTCGCACCGCTTCATCATGATCGGCATGGCGTCGACGACGAGCTCGGAGTACCGCCTCATCGATGCAGACAAGCCCGTGAGCGAGCCGCGCGTGTTCGTCGCTCGCTCGAAGGATCATCTCTACAGCGTCGATCACCTCGGCACTCGGTTCGTCGTGCGAACGAACGATCACGCGAAGAACTTCCGCGTCGTCGAGGTCGCGCCCGGCAACGAGGGCAACATCGCTGCGTGGAAGGATCTGATTCCGCACCGTGATGACACGCTGATCGAGAACATCGCGATCTACGACAGGTTCATTGCCGCATCCGTGCGCAAGGGCGGGCTGCGTCGGGTCCAGGTGGTGCCGAGCAAGGGCGCGCCGTTCTTCATCGAGGCCCAGGATCCCGCGTACGTGATGACCGTGACGGACACGCCGGATCCGACGGCAACCCGCGTCCGCTACACGTATGAATCGATGATCCAGCCGAAAGCGGTCTACGAGCTCGACGTCGGAACCCGGCAAAAGATGATGCTCAAGCAGCAGCCGGTTCCGACCTACGAGCCGCTGAGCTACACGAGCGAGTACGTCCACGCGACGGCCACGGACGGCACCTCCATCCCGATCTCGCTCGTCTATCGCAAGGGCACCGCGCTCGACGGCACGGCACCGCTGATGATCTATGGCTACGGATCGTACGGGATCTCGATGGAGCCGAGCTTCGTCGCGAGCCGCACGAGCCTGCTCGATCGGGGCTGGGTCTACGCGATCGCCCACATTCGTGGCGGTCAGGAGATGGGCCGAGCCTGGTACGAGGACGGCCGCCAGATGGCGAAGATGAATACGTTCACCGACTTCATCGCCGTGACCGAGCTCCTCGTCGCGAAGCGCTATGGCGCCAGGGACAAGGTCTTTGCCGAGGGCGGTAGTGCGGGCGGTCTGCTCGTCGGTGCGGTGATGAACCTCCGCCCCGAGCTCTATCGCGGCATCGTCGCGTTCGTGCCGTTCGTGGACGTCGTGACGACGATGCTCGACGAGTCGATCCCGCTGACGACGAACGAGTACGAGGAGTGGGGCAATCCCTCCGCTGACAAGGCCGCCTACGACTACATGCTGAGCTACTCGCCCTACGACAACATCAAGCCGCAGCCGTACCCCTCGATCTACATCCGCACCGGACTGTGGGACAGCCAGGTCCAGTACTTCGAACCTGCGAAGTGGACGGCGAAGCTGCGCGCGATGAAGACCGACAAGAATCCATTGCTGCTCGACACCAACATGAGTGCCGGCCACGGCGGTGCATCCGGACGCTTCGACGCGCTCCGGGAAGTGGCGCGGGCGTTTGCGTTCATGCTCAACACGCTGCAGCGTCCGGATCGGCGCTGATCATGGCGAAGGCGCTAGCGACCTGGCGAGTGTTCCCGCATGGCTCGATCGAGAAGCTCTCCGACCGGCTGTGGCGGATCGAAGGTGAGCTGCCGGGGATGCCTCTGAAGCGCGTGATGACGATTGCCCGGCGCACCGATGGCAGTCTCGTGATCCACAACGCGGTCGCGCTCGCCGACGAGGAAATGTCGGAGATCGATGCGTGGGGCAAGGTGGCGACGATCGTCGTGCCGAACGGCTTCCACCGCCTCGATGCCAAGATCTTCCACGATCGCTATCCGGCGGCGCGCGTCGTGTGCCCCGCGGGTGCGCGCGCCAAGGTGGCCCAGGTCGTCGAGGTTGCCGGTACCTACGATGGCGACCCTCACGACGAAGCCGTCCAGCTCGAGGATCTCGACGGGACCAAGCAGCGCGAAGGCGCGATGATCGTCCGCGACGCGACGGGGACGAGCCTCGTGCTCAATGACGCGGTGTTCAACATGCCGCACGTCGCGGGGTTCACCGGGTTCGTGCTCCGCCGCGTCACCGGCTCGACGGGCGGACCGCGCGTGTCGCGGATCATGCGGATGTTCGTGATCTCGGATGCGAAGGCGTTCCGCGCACACCTCGAACGACTCGCCGATCTCCCGGCGCTCACGCGCATCATCGTCTCGCATCACCTGACGATCGATCAGGATCCCGCGGCGACGCTGCGCGCGGTTGCAGCGACGCTCTAGATCAGCCCCTCTGGATCAGCCGGCGACGACGTGGGCGCGCGGCACGGCCGTCAGCACCGTGACCAGTCCCGACGTGATCTTGAACGACACGTCCGGAAGTGGGGCTCCGGTCTGGGAGGCGCCGACGATCATCTTGCCGTTGAGATACCAGCGCATCGAGAGATCCGAGGCGGCGAGCTTCGCGAGCTTGGTGCGCTTGCGAGCCTTGGACAGCTGCCACACGGTGAGAATCGTGAACAGACCGACCCAGAACGCCATGCCTCCGGCGAGCTGGCCCCAGTCCGGGCGCGTCCGATCGAGCAGCATCGCGACCGCAGCGACCGCGAACAGACCATCGAGCCACACGAAGATCGTTGCGATCGACTTGTGGCGGCTCGACATCGACGTGGCGCACTGAGCGACGGACTCGGGGGGCAGCTGCGCGGTATCCATGCGGCGGACCATAGACGCTGGCCGCAGACGTGTCCACGACGACGTGGCATGGTGCCCCCGTGACCCTGCGTTCTGACGGGTTCGAGTTTGTCGACGGCGCGCGGATGCGCGACCTGCTCGGCGGCCAACCGCCTGACTGGCCTGGCTTCGTTGCGAGCTGGGACGACCTCCACCTCGACCGCTACATGGCCGATGGCGGGAAGTATCGTCGGCGGCGGCACGCGCTCTTCCTCGCTCCCGCGACCGGCGCGATCGTGCGCCAACCCCATGGTCCGCACTGGCAGGGTCTGGCCTACAACCCGTTGAACGGTGGAGTCGAGCGCTGGTT
>JACCQV010000641.1 GCA_013813945.1 Deltaproteobacteria bacterium
CTTCCGCGAGGACCACCAGCGGCTGCTCGAGTCGCTCGCGCTGCAGATCGCGGCGGCGCTCCAGAACGCGCACCTCTACGAGCTCGCGATGATCGACGGGCTGACCGGCCTGTTCATGCGGCGCTACTTCGACGCTCGCATCGAAGAAGAAGTCGAGCGATCGAAGCGCTATGGCACCCCGTTCTCGGTGCTGATGATGGACGTCGACGATTTCAAGAAGCTCAACGACGAGCACGGGCATCTGATCGGAGACCGTGTGCTCCGGCAGATCGCGAACACCGTCAAGGCGCAGCTCCGCGGCGTGGATACCGCCGCGCGCTACGGTGGCGAGGAGATCGCCGTGATTCTCCCGCGCAGCGACATGGTCGCCTCGTACAACGTCGGCGAGCGCATCCGAGCGGCGATCGCCGAGTTGCGGGTGACCACGGACTCCGAGCCGCCGATGGTGCTCTCGGTCACCGCGTCGTTCGGCGTGGCCGCGTACCCGGAGAGCAAGGCCAAGGACGGCGAGGACCTGATCCGTCGCGCGGATCGCGCGCTCTATCGCGCGAAGAAGACCGGCAAGAACCGCGTCGAGCTGTTCTGGAGCGACGAGTCCGGTCCCGTCAAGATGATCCAGATCGAGCAGCTGCCGTGACGGACGAGCGGCGACGGGCCGAGCGCAGCGTTGGCTGGGCTCGACTGTGGGCGCGCGCGAAACAGATCGTGACCACGGATCCCTCCGGCTCCGACGATGACGACCTCGTCGTCGACGAGGAAGCTGCGCGCGTGCTCGCGACGCAGGCGGGCCGACTCAAGGGCGGCCTCGCGAAGGTCGCGCAGCTCGCCGCCTACGACCCAGGCGCCACGCTCGGTGGGCGGAGCGGGGCAACTGCCGCGGCGCGGAGCGTGCTCGGTGGCCTCTGGGATCATGCGCCCGCCGTCTCTGCCGGCGCGATCGCGAAGGTCATCGAGGACGACCTCGGCAAGGCCCCACAGGCATTGTTCGCGCACTGGGATCCGGCACCGCTCGCCTCCGCGTCACTCGGCCAGGTTCACGCCGCCCGACTTCACGACGGCACCGAGGCAGTGATCAAGGTCCAGTATCCGGGCGTCGCGGATGCGCTGCGCGCCGATCTCGACGACACCGCCTTCGTTCGCAAGCTCGCCGGCTCGGAGGTCGGCCGGACCCTCGATGACGAGGCACTGCTCAGCCTCGGTGCCGCCGTTCGCGGCGAGCTCGACTACCGTGCAGAGGCGGCGGCCCAGGCGAAGTTCGCAGCGGCCTGGCGCGATCATCCGGTGCTGCGCTTTCCGCGCGTCATCGACGAGCTGTCATCGAGCCGCGTGCTGACGATGACCCGCGCGCGCGGCAAGACCGTCGTGGAGGTCGCCGGCTCCGGCTCCGCTGATGTCCGTCGTCAGGCCGCGCTCGGCATCTACGCGGTCACCTGGGGCTCACCGCTCGCACACGGCCTCCTCAACGCCGATCCGAACCCCGGAAACTTTCTCATCGACGAGCAGCCCGACGGCAGCGTGCACGTGTGGTGTCTCGATTTCGGCTGCGCCTTCGAGCTCTCCGATGACGTCCGCGATGCCGACCGCGAGATCTGGTGGGGGCTCCTCGATGACGACAACGCCTCCGCGGCGGAACGCTTCCGCATGGGCCTCGCACGCTCCGGCCTGCTGCGCCGCGCCGACCTGCTCGCCTCGACGGCCCACCGTGACTGGGAGCGCGCGCTCGCCGGTCCGGTGACCACGCACGGCGAGTTCGCGTGGAATCCCGCCTACGCGACCGACCTCGCGGCGGCGACGGGCCGCGCGCTCGCGATCGGCGGCATGGCACTGCCCGCGAAGATCTTGCTGCTGTGGCGCCAGCGCCTCGGTGCGGCAGCCGTGATCGGGATGCTCGACGCGCGCGCGTCATTTCGTCGCGTGCTGATCGATCTCATCGGTACGGGCCGCAAAGCGCTGCGCTGACTGCGTCGCACTCGCGCTCGGGCACTCGCGCTCGGGCACTGCGCTCGGGGCACTGCGCTCGGGCACTGCGCTCGGGCACTGCGCTCGGGCACTGCGCTCGGGCACTGCGCTCGGGCACTGCGCTCGGGGCGCTGCGCTCGGGGCGCTGCGCTCGGGCACTGCGTGCGCCTGAGATCAGAGCCGCCAAGGGCGCCAAGAACGCCAAGAAGGAGTTGCTGGCGCTTCGCGCGTCCGCTCGTGTGCCGCAAGCACGGGTGTTGTGCGGCGCAGCCGCTCTAGTTT
>JACCQV010000672.1 GCA_013813945.1 Deltaproteobacteria bacterium
GGGGAGCACTACACCGAGACCGAGACCCGCACCACGAAGGACGAGCACGGTAACGCCAGGACCGAGACCCGCTCGGTGACCCGCACCGAGTACCGTCCTCTGGCGGGGCAGCACGTCGGCTACATCACCGACGTCATCATCAGCGCCTCGGCCGCCGTGGATCAGCGGACGCTCGGCGCACTCGAGCCGTTCGACCTCCGCCAGCTGAGGCGGTTCACGCCGGCGCTGGTGAGCGGCTGGATCCACGAGGAGTTTTCCCGTGCGGCGGACGACTGCACCCGAGTCTCGCGCCGTGAGGCAGTCGATGCGGTCGGAGACAAGCTACGCGCGTTCATGCCAGGTGACAGCTACAGCGATCTGGCGTGGCGAACCACCGTCGAGTGGGAGTCGCTTGATCCGATCCTCGTGCCGGTCTGGGTGTTCGCGGTGCGCTACCGCGATGACCAGCAACCGCTCCGGGTCGTGATCAACGGCCAGACCGGGCGGATCGCCGGCAAGGTCCCGCTCGCCGGGTGGAAGATCGCGATCGCCCTCGGACTCCTGATGGCGATGGCCCTCGCGATCTTCTATCTCGTGCACGGGAGGGTACCGTGAGCGCGTGTACCCGGTGCCAGACGCTTCTCGAGCTCGGCGATCTGCGGTGCGCGAGCTGCGCGCTTCCGGTGCCGATGCGCACCACCGACACGCCGGCGGCGCGCGCGCGGATCTTGCGCTGCACCGACTGCAACGCAGCGGTCGCGTTCGATGCGAACCGGCAGGCGCCGCACTGTGGGTTCTGCGGTGCGACGATGGTGATCGAGCAACCCGCCGATCCGATCGAGGTCGCGGCCGTGCGGATTCCGTTCTCGGTGAGCCGCGAGGGTGCGGAAGCATCGCTGCGGGGATGGCTCGGCAAGCGCGGGTACTTCGCACCGGCGGCGCTCCACGAGGAGGCGGTGCTCGAGTCGTTGACGCCGCTGTGCTGGGCGGGCTGGCTCGTGTCTGCTCAGGCGACGGTGGCATGGACCGCGGACTCCGACGAGGGCGCGCGTCGGTCGTCGTGGGCGCCGCACGCCGGCCAGCTGCCGATGCGGTTCGATGCGGTGGTGGTTCCAGCCTCCCGCGGACTCGATCGCGAGGAGTGCCGGCTGTTGACGCCGTACTACGATCTGCGTGCCGCGGTGGCGATCGATGCTGTGGTGGCGGGCGACGTGCCGGCGATGGTCGAGAGCTTCGATGCACAGCGTTCTGCAGCGCGCGCGATCGTCCAGCGCGCGATCACGGCGACCGCGAAGACTCGCGTCGAGCCGGCGATCCCGGGTCGTCGGTTTCGTAACGTTCACGCCGCGTGTCTGCTCGAGGGCCAGACCACCGATCGCCTTGCACTGCCCGCGTGGGTGCTCGCCTATCGGTATCGTGGACGGCCGTATCGCGCGATCGTCCACGGCCAGCGGCCCGAGGTCGTGTTCGGCAGCTCACCGATCGACCGGGAAAGGGTCGCGGGTCTCGTGCTTGCGATCATCGGCCTGATCGGGCTGATCGGCGCGTTCATCGTCTGGCTGCGCTGATCACTTCTTGCGCAGCAAGTTGCGCGACGACCACCAGCTCCACAGTAGCAGCGCACCGGCGACGCGTGCGGTCCACCAGCCCCACTCGGCACGCGCATCCTCGCCACGACCCTCGAGGGTCACCGCGATCACCGCACCCGCGACACCGACGCCCGCGAAGATGACCTGGTGGCCGAGGCGGTACATCAGCTGCGCCGGCGCCGAGATGTTCTTGAACGCCAGCTGGAGCTCGCCGGAGTGCGCCGCACGCATGAACTTGCGGATCTCGGCCGGTAGCGCCGTCACCGACATCACGAGATCCTTCGAGGTCTCGACGAGCAGCTCGGACCAGTCGCCCTCGTCGCCGAGCACGAAGCGCTCGAGGTACGGCCGGATCACCGTCATCGGATTCAGCGCGGGGTCGAGCTCCGTGCATAGCCCCATCAGGAGCAGCAGGGTCCGCTCGAGGACGATGATCTCCTTGGGGACGTGGAAGTTCGCGCTGAGCTCGCGCAGCGAGATGTCCATCTTGCGGAGGTCCGCGACGCTCTCGAGGCTCTTCTGCGGATCGAACTTGATGTCCTTGAGGTTGAGCGAGTCGAGCGAGATGTTCTCCTGGAACTTCTCGTGGAAATACTCGATGACCTGCTCGAACATCGCCTCGTTGGCACCGCGTGCGACGAAGCCCATCTGCTTCATCGCCCCGACGATCCGCCGGGTGTCGCGCATCAGCGCGCCCTGGATGAGCTCGACGATGCCCGCACGAACGTTTGCCGGAATCTCCGCGACCGCGCCGAAGTCGAGGAACACGATCGTCGGCGGATCGCCCTCCGTCGCGGGCGGGCGGACGAGCAGGTTTCCGGGG